>JAYVIY010000247.1:0-3694 GCA_043769795.1 Pseudobdellovibrio sp.
TTGCACCGGCAGACATGTTAAAACCTCTTTATTGATATCTTTACAAATACAATTCTTCTTTTCATAATGAAATTAACGTGAATAGCCAACAGATATTAATTTTAAACTTCATAATCCTCTTAGCACTCGTGCTATATTTTGTTTTGGGCCGTCCAAAGCCCAAGCAGCCGGTCAAACTCGATTTGAAGATGTCGCAAAAATCCACAGACGTTGAATTGAGTGACGAAAAAACCGAAAAAGAAAGAGTGTTTACCGCTAAAGACGTTACTCCGGTAAAAACAGAGACGGCTCAGCTTTTTAAAAAAGGCACTACTGTTTTTTTTATGTACAACGGGCATGAATGGGAAGCCTTTGAGGTTTTGGGCCTGCCCAAAGCTTGTGATATCCAAACGGCCACCAGTCATTATCAAAATCTGATAAAAACCTCTGACCCGAGCACTTTCGAATTTTATGAATTGGCGTATTCTGCAATTTTAAAAGCAAACCAAAAGTAGAATAATTTTTTCGCTATTGACACTCTACAACATCTAAATACGTTTCTATTGTTTTGACTGCAAAAATGCTAAATTTTTTCAGACTCAAACCAGGAGCTAAAATGTCTGAAACTGCAAATCAAGCGACGAACCAAAAAATCCGAACTTTAAAAGATTTAAGCGTTCTTGTAAGTTTATCAAAACGTCGTGGTTTTGTATTTCAGAGTTCAGAAATCTACGGCGGTCTCGGAAGTTGCTGGGACTACGGACCTTTAGGTTCGCTATTGAAGTTGAATGTGAAGCGCGCCTGGTGGAATGCCATGACTCGCAGAGCAGATATCGTCGGTCTTGATGCGGCCATTCTGATGCACCCGACCGTTTGGAAGGCTTCGGGTCACATAGACGGCTTTTCAGACCCTTTAGTTGACTGCAAAGATTGTAAAACTCGATTCAGGGCTGATAACACAGATTCTTATATTAACAAAAAACAATGTCCGACCTGTGGTTCGAAAAATCTTTCTGAAGAAAGAAATTTTAATCTGATGTTTAAAACCCATATGGGACCTCTTGAAGATTCAGGTTCGGTGGTTTACCTCAGACCCGAAACTGCGCAGGGGCATTTTGTTAATTTTCAGAACTGCCAACAGAGCTCCCGCCACAAAATTCCGTTCGGCATAGCGGCCATTGGTAAATCTTTCCGTAACGAAATCACTCCCGGAAATTTTATTTTCAGAACGCGCGAATTTGAGCAGATGGAAATGCAGTATTTCGTGAAACCCGGAACTGATGAAAAATTTTTCAACGAGTGGAAAGAGCGCCGACTTGGTTTTTACCTCAAGTACGGAATTAAAAGCGAAAACCTAAAATTCAAAGATCACGAAAAGCTGGCTCATTACGCTCGGGCGGCCACCGATGTAGAATATAATTTTCCGATGGGTTTTTCAGAGCTCGAAGGAATTCATAACCGTTCTGATTTTGACCTGACTCAACACGCTAAGTTTTCTGGAAAAAATCTTGAATACTTTGATGAAGCCAATAAAGAAAAATATATTCCGTACGTGATCGAAACGGCGGTGGGTTGCGATCGATTGATTCTGGCCTTCATGTGTGATGCTTACCGCGAAGAAGTTAGTGTTCAAACCGACGAATCCGGAAAAACCAGTGAAGATGTGCGAATCGTTATGGGTTTTCATCCTGAAATTGCTCCGATGAAGGCCTGCGTACTGCCGCTTTCGAAAAAAGAAGAACTGACCGGCCCCGCGATGAAAATTCGTGAGCAGTTGGCTGAAGATTTCGATGTGACTTATGATGAAACGGCTTCTATTGGCAAGCGCTATCGAAGACAAGATGAGATCGGAACTCCGTTCTGTGTAACAGTCGACTTTGAAACAGCCGCCGATCAATCGGTGACGGTACGTCACCGTGACAAAATGACTCAAGATCGCGTTAAGATCAGTGAGCTGAACAGTTACATTCAACGAGGACTTAAATCGTTTTACAATTAATTTAAGCGTTTAAACTCAACTAAAGGAGAACGAACGATATGGATACTTTTACCGATTCGAAATCTCAAAGCAAACTAGCAGTACCTGAAAAATTTGTTTATTACTTTGCCGCCGGCGAAGCCGAAGGCAGCGCCGCGATGAAAAATATTCTGGGCGGTAAGGGTGCAAACCTTGCGGAAATGACGGCGATAGGTCTGGATGTGCCTCCGGGTTTTACGATCTCAACCGAAATCTGTTCGCATTTTTATGCTGAAGGTGGACAGCTGCCGGACTGGGTAAAACCGAAAGCGCTTGAGTCACTCAAGCGGGTTGAAATGAAAATCGGAAAAACTTTCGGTGATACTAAAAACCCATTGCTTGTGAGTGTGCGTTCGGGAGCCCGCGCTTCTATGCCCGGAATGATGGACACAATTCTTAACCTCGGCCTGAATGACCAGACCGTCGAAGGTTTAGCCGCATCTTCGAAGAATCCGCGTTTTGCCTGGGATTCATATCGTCGATTTATTCAGATGTATTCTGATGTGGTTATGGGTGTGAATTCGTCCTTGCTGGAAGTCACTTTGGAAGACATGAAAGCCGAAAGAGGAATTCATAACGATACTGATCTGAGCACCGAGGATCTTAAGAAATTAGTACAGAAATTCAAAGATCTCATTCAGCAGATGACCGGGCAGAGTTTTCCGTCAGACCCGCTTGAACAATTATGGGGTTCGATTTCTGCGGTATTTAAAAGTTGGAATACGCCGCGTTCAATAACCTATCGTGAACTTCATCATATTCCCGCAGAATGGGGAACCGCGGTGAATGTGCAATCCATGGTTTTCGGAAATCTCGGTGACGATTCAGCCACCGGCGTTGCTTTTACAAGAGATCCGAGCACGGGCGAAAAAAAGTTTTATGGTGAATTTTTGGTGAATGCCCAGGGTGAAGATGTGGTTGCCGGCATTCGCACACCTCAGACCATTTCGCTATTGCGGGAAATTATGCCGCAAGCTTATCAAGATTTAGAAAAAAATTATCAGAAGCTCGAAACCTATTTCAAAGACATGCAGGATATTGAATTCACTATTGAAAAAGGTAAGCTCTGGATGTTGCAGACTCGAAATGGCAAGCGCACCGCAAAAGCGGCTTTGCAGATCGCCTGCGACATGATTGATGAAAGATTGATTTCTGAAGACGAAGCGATTTTGAGAATTGATCCGGCGTCTTTAGATCAGTTGCTGCATCCGACATTAGATCCATTTGCGAAAAAAATTGAATTGGCGCGGGGGCTACCGGCAAGCCCAGGTGGAGTTTGTGGACAGGTTGTGTTCACGCCTGAAGAGGCAGTCAGTTACAAGGAAAAAGGCATTAAAGTTATTTTAGTGCGGGTTGAAACTTCTCCGGAAGATATTGCCGGTATGATTGCGGCTCAGGGTATTCTTACATCTCGTGGCGGGATGACTTCACACGCGGCCGTTGTCGCTCGTGGAATGGGTAAGTGTTGTGTTGCCGGTTGTTCAGAAGTTGAAGTGCACTACTCGAATGAAACCTTCAAAGCCCGCGGCTATGTAATCAAAAAGGGTGACCTTATCACTTTGGATGGCAGCACCGGCGAAGTTATTCTTGGCGAAGTTAAAACCGTTGAGCCAAAGCTCGACGGAAACTTTCATCGGCTCATGAAGATGGCCGATAAAGTCCGTCGAATGAAAGTCAGAGCCAATGCCGACACGCCCA
>JAYVIY010000248.1:0-3689 GCA_043769795.1 Pseudobdellovibrio sp.
TCGATTCATCCGTTTCCATTGGTCATGAGGCGACGTAGTTATGCGGGTTCATTGATTGGTTCTATTAAAGAAACTCAGGCCATGCTCGACTTCTGCGCCAAATACAATATTTTGCCTGAAATTGAAGTGATCACTCCGGATCAAGTGAATGTCGCCTACGAACGGGTTGCAAAAAGTGATGTGCGGTACCGCTTTGTAATCGACATGGAAAAAATATAGCAGCAAAGGCAAAAAAAAAGGGATGAATTACTTCATCCCTTTTTCAACTATAATTTAAGTTTCTAACTAGAAGTTGACGTTGAAATCAAGCATCATTTTGTTCGACTTAGTCGCAACACTTCCTGTATCAACAGAACCTGCTGCAGTAGCCATAGTTGCGATATTCTTTTTACCATCGTAGTAGCTGAAGTAGATGTTAGAGTTGTCACCTAATTGGTAACCGATACGAGCTCTCAACATAGACAAATTCGAAGCAGCGCCTGAGTCACCGTCAGTAAGAACGCCCGGAGTAGCATCTTTTTGAATTTCGCGTGTATCAACCGAGAAAGCCCAAGTGCCTTTGTCTTTAAGTTTGTTTAACTTAATACCGAAAGTAGTTGCTGTTTTGTTATTAGAAACATTTTCAGCACCATTTGTAGAGCTCTCAGCAAAAACAGTTAATGGCATTTCAGAAACTTTAGTTCCAACTTCAAGACCAACAGCAGTTAAATTATATCCATAAGTGTAGTTAGCACCAGTGTATGTATTTCCACCTGTAGTAGTAGAAGGAGCTGCAGAACCTTGAATACTGTTAAATAAGTAGCTAGAAACAACCACTAAAGCATTCCATGAGTCCGCTTTGTAGTTTGCACCTAACTGAGTACCAACCAACTGAACGTCGTTATCAGAAGACTGAGCTTCTGTAGTATCAGCACGCTCAAGTAACCAAGCAACACCAGTATTGAAGAAAACTTCAGTAGCGTCAAATTTTTGAGAGTACTTAAGAGCCGCACCTTCTGGGGTTACAGCAAGGCTCATAAGTTCGTCATTTACTTGGTAGAACGGATTCGGCATTTTACCACCGAATAAAGTAACCATTTCATTAGCGGTATACTTAATGTAAGCCAAATCTAACATGATTGTTTGACCGGTAGAGTAATTACCCACGGTATTGAACCGAGAAACAGTAGCTGCTGATGTCGTTCCACCAGTTGAGAATCTGAAACCTGCTGCTGTTGAATCGTTAAGTTTAACATCGCCTCTTAAACGGAATTTAATACGCTGACGAAGCTGATCAGAAGTGTAAATCGGAGCTACAACACCTTGTTCTTCTTTGATCTGCTCTGTTCTGTAAGTTAAGTCTCCAGAAAAATTAATAGGATCTGGGTAGGCTTGTGCCGCGCCTGACAAAAGCACTGTTGCTAAAACTGTTGCTAAAACTGAACTCTTCACGCGATTCTCCTTTAGATAAATGACGTTGTTATTATTATGTTGTTACTTAATTCCTATTAATCATTCAACAGCACTAAACCAAAGTCAATAGTACTAATTCAAACATTTTTTGATCATAAAATAAGCAAGGCTGAACTGTTTTTGCCTCTCTTTACTTCTTCAATTTTTCTACTTCCGGACTCTTCACAGAACAGTAGAAAAAATCAAAACAGCCTCTGGAACCTAGCCAAACTCGCCTCTCAAGTTTCTATTTTTTCTGCCGATAAGACAAAAGTAGAAAATCTTTGAAAAGGACAGCGAAAATGGGAATCAGAAATAAACTTACTCAGCCTTCAACTCAACATGGGGTCGCAACTTCAATACTTCGTCCAGATCAAGATTTCATTTTGAACATCGCACCTACCAGAGAAAATCCCGATCTTATTTCCTGGATCAAAGAAAACAGGACTTATTTACTTGAAAGTCTTTTGCAACATGGAGCGCTTCGTTTTACGGGTTTCAAGCTCACGCCGGAACAATTTGCGCTTGCCACCGAGCTTGCACTTCCCGAAGATCAGAGCTTATTAAATTACACGGCAGGTGTTTCTCGCAGGACAAAAGTAAAGGATGAGCTTTTTTTGTCGACCACTTTGTCAAACAAAGCCTTTCTGATTCAGCACAATGAAATGTCTTATATGCCAAGCTGGCCTTCAAAAATAGTCTTTTACTGTGATATTGAACCTCCGGTCGGCGGCGAAACCCCGGTCTGTTCAAATCGTCAATTCACAAAAAAACTCGATCCAAAAATTTTAAAGAGATTCACAGAAAAGAAAGTTCAATATATAAGAAACTACCGTAGCGATTCGCAAATGGGTGTGAGCTGGGAACAATCTTTCGAAACCGACAATAAAAAAGAAGTTGAAGCTCACTGCAAAAAATTCGGTTTCGAGTTTAAATGGCTTCCCGGAAATCACCTGAGAACCTCTAACCTTTCACAGGGCAGCGTGACCCACCCAAAAACCGGTGAAGTGGTTTGGTTCAATCATGCCTACATGCTTAACAACGGCTCTGATAATCCTAATGTTGCACCTCCAGGACTTCGCGCTTTCATGCCCGCAATGACCGACGAAGTTATTAAAGAAATGAAAGCCACTCCTCCGACTGAGCTTCCACACAATTCCTTTTATGGCGATGGATCTCTGATTGAAAGCTCGATTATAGAAGAACTGCACTCAATTTATGAGTCGGAATCGGTCGCATTTAAATGGCAAAAAGGTGATTTTATTATCCTAGACAATGTACTGGCTTCCCACGGGAGAAACCCCTTTGAAGGCGATCGACGAATTTTGACCATACTCAAAGAACCCAAAGCCCACTCGACTCTTAAAATCGTCAAATAGCCACAGCTGAATTTTAGCGTTTTTTGTTCGAAAAATAAATTTCTTTTGGAGAAACCAGTTTTTCGGTCAATTTCAAATCCTGAAGTTGTGTCGATAATTCGAACCATCTTTTTTCATCCATCGAGCCCAAACCGTGTTTCTTCGTATCTTCGTTTTCAATGAGCGTCGCTTCGATTTTGTGCATCTCATCCATTGCATCAACATTCATCGCGGGATTGAGTTTAGCAATTAACTCGTGCGTCGGTCGAGGATTTTTCAGGTAGGCCCGCCATCCTTCTTTTACGGATTTAATCATGGCTTTTACAATTTCGGGTTTCTTTTTAAGGGTTTCTCCGTTAGTTGCCAGCACCACGGTGTACGGGTTGAAGCCGGCATCGGCAACCAGTAAAGTTTTAGTTTTCACACCTTGCTTTGCTGCCAGCAAAGGTTCAGAAGAAATAAAACTCTGCTGTACGAAGTTTTTGCTGCTCACAAAGCTTGAAATACCGCCTGCATAAGGAACAATCTTAACTTTTTCAAAACCATATTTTTTTTCTAAAAAAGAAACGTAAGGCAGACCCTTTACCACGGCAATCGTTGAATCTGAGTTGAAAAGTTCTTTCATATCTTTAATCGGAGACTCTTCACGCAGCATAAATGCATATGGAGCTTTCTGAAAAACCGCGAACAGAGCCACAACGTCTGCGCCCCGCGAGCGAGCAATAACAATTTCATCTCCACTGACTATTCCGAAGTCCACCTGACCGGCACCGATCATTTGAACGGTTGGAGTTCCGGCCCCACCCTGCAATATCTCAACATCTAATTTATTTTTTTCATAAAATTTATTAATCTGCGCCGTATAGAATCCGGCAAACTCGGGCTCGGCTTTCCAGTTAA
>JAYVIY010000249.1:0-3684 GCA_043769795.1 Pseudobdellovibrio sp.
AGTCACAACTTCACCCTGCATTCCCACCACTTCAGTAATACTGATAATTTTACGGCTACCGTCGGAAAGTCGAACAATCTGAACAATCAAATCGACCGCACCGGCGATTTGCTCACGAATAGCACGAATCGGTAAATCAAGACCCGACATCATAACAAGAGTTTCAAGACGGGCCAGGCATTCACGCGGTGAATTCGCATGTGTTGTTGTCATCGAACCATCATGACCGGTATTCATTGCCTGTAACATATCCAGTGCCGCTCCGTCTCGCGTTTCTCCGACGACAATTCGGTCAGGCCGCATCCGCAGGGCATTTTTTATGAGGTCACGAATTGTTACGGCGTTGGTGCCTTCCATCGAAGGTGGGCGGGTTTCAAGTCGCACAACATGCTCTTGCATCATCTGAAGCTCGGCCGCATCCTCAACAGTAATAACACGCTCATGGGCCGGAATAAATTGTGAAATCATATTTAAAAGCGAAGTTTTACCTGAACCGGTACCGCCGCTGATAACGATATTATATCCGTATTCAACAGAGATTTTTAAAAACTCAAGCATGTTCTTAGTAGCACTGCCATAATCGACATATTTTTGCGGATCTATTCCGCCTTTTTTAAATTTTCGTATGGTTAGAGCGGGGCCATCTAGAGCCAGAGGCTCAATAACCGCGTTAACCCGACTGCCGTCTTTTAATCGGGCATCCACATAAGGAGTTGCATTATTGATCTGGCGGCCTAGCGGAGTAACAATTCGTTCGATGATTCGTCTTAAGTGATCATTCGAAGTGAATTTAACTCCGCTTAATTGAACGCGACCAGATTTTTCGATGAATATTTTATTAGCGCCGTTAACCATGATCTCAGATATTGACGGGTCGGCCAACATATCCTCTAAGGGCCCAAGCCCCAAAGCTTCTTCCAGTACGTCTTTGACCAACTTTTGGCGCTCTTCCCTTGCAAGATCAGGCGCTTCTTTATCGACAATTTGTCCGATGTCACGTTGGGTTTTAGCCCTTAATTCTTTTTCTTTACTTTCGTTACTACCGGCTTCGGCTAATATTTTTTTCAAATCGATTGTTCTGATTAATTCAGAGTGCACCCGCAATTTTAAAAGTGTTTTCGCGTCAAAACCACCGGGGTTTGATGAGCTCGGAACAACTGCTGCATCAGGTGCGCCCGAAGTCGGTGGGGCAACTCTGGGCCGTTGAACGGTTTTCAGTTTTTGCAAAACTGAACCGCCAAGTTTTCTTACAACATCGAAATAGGCAGTTGATAGCGGTGACTTCGGATTGACCACAACAAAGGGCTTTGAATTGGCTAACGAGGCTGCGGTTGTGGCTTCGTCCGACGGTATTAAACTCAAAGGTACCAAACCTAAATGTTGCCCGATGACCTGTGGAGTTAATCCGGCGTTATTGAATTTGTTTAAGACCAATTGAAACATTTCTTTCGGGTAGGTCTGTGTTAGCAATTCATTGATTAATCTTTGGGTCTGCTGCACAACCAAAATTTCAGGTGTCGAAATAATTGTTATGGCCGTAGCATCCTGCAAAATAGCCGTTTGCATCGGTCCGATATCGTTTCCTAAATCTACGATGATGTATTTAAAAGATCGTGAAAAATATTCGATCAGTTTAGATAAATTATCAGCCGGCACACTGAGAATTTCTTCAGGCCCTCGAACGGCTCCAACAAAAGAAAAACCAGCCGGATGTTGCGTGACTATTTGTTGCATCGGCGTTGAATTAAGTGACAAAGTTGAGTTAGCAAGCTCGCGAAGAGTTTTCAGAGGTTTTAAACCGGTAATAATATTTTGATCTCCGACACTCTTTGAATCGCAATCAATCAGTAAAGTGGGTGCCCGTAGTTCCATAGCGAATGCGGCTGTTAAATTGGCAGCAAAAACAGATTTACCGACGCCGCCTTTTCCACCTAAGACAGCTATCAAATTACATTGCGGATTAATTGCCAAAGTAGACCTCCACCATTCAATCACTTTTCGTCATAATTGAGCTATTTCTTGACCAATTTTGATACTATTTTAAGGCCTAAGACCTAGAGCTAGTCTTTAAGTCTGAACTTCTTCTTTACCTGCTCTACGCCGGCGCTGGCAGAGGACTTTATGCTTGGGGTAACAAAGACTACGAACTGTGAGCTATCCCGCACAAAGCTCTTTTTGGCATTTAAAGTGATTAAGGCGGCCTCATTGGCAGGAGCTCCAAAACTTGTTTCGTTGAACTTTTTGATTACACCGCCGAATGCGGCGCTATACCGATCCCGCACCGAAATTGTAGTGAGCACGTCGACCTGATTCTGTTTCTCGACCTCGCCGCTATTGGCGCTGACAGACACTTTTAGATTCTTTAATTCGATGAGTGCGGAACGTTCAGATTTTATGATCGGAGTAACGCTTAAGCTGACAGACGCTGAAAGCGTTGTTGCCGTAGGTAGTCCGCCCAGTTGAGTCGGTGGAAGCGTTGGTCCTGGAGTTTGAACCGTTCGATTGATACTTCCCTGAACTTTATCCTGAACAAGAATAGAAGCTGTGTCTAAAACCTTGGCAAAGCCATGTCTTTTTTCCCAATTCAGTTTTGGTAAAAGATTATTGAGCAAATTAATTGTCGTATCAATTGTTGAAGTTGACGGAGTGTTTGCTCCAGCTTGACCGCTGACCGCCGGTGAAAATCTGAAGCTGAAAGATTTACCGTAGTTTTCTCCGAATTTTACGAAATGAGCAACGATCTGAATCATTTTCGGTGGAGGTTCTATTTTTTCATCGTCTTTTCTGACGGTAATAAGATCGATTACTATATCGGACGCACTGCTCGGAGGTTTACGACCAACAACCTTAACCGGACTGTTGGAGTCGCCCGGTGCCTGATCGAAAACCAAATCAGGAATATAGAGCTGAACGATTTGCTTGATTCTAGTTTTTTCGGCGTCGGAATTAACCTGTCCCTCGAGCTTTAAAAAATCACCGACAGCCTTTACGGTAATTTCGGGATTGTTAATATCATTTGTAATAAACTCCGCAATTTTTTTTCGTGCAATAGGGCTTAAAGTGACCAGTGATGAAACCCGCTTATCAAACTTTTCGATAACCTGCTGAATTCGGATGATGTCGTGAGGTATTAATACGAAACCGTCTATTAAAATCAAATTGTTCACAATTTTAAATTCAATGCCCTCGATATCGGCTAACAAGGCCTGTACTTCACGTAAGGTTTTTTCAATGGTGTCGTCTCGTATGTCGAATCGAAGCTCCACTAAAATCTGATCGGTTTTCGAATTTTTCAGAGTAGTAATACCGTTACCGGCCTTTTTTGGAAACACTCTGAAGTAATCGGTGCCCTTAATCCGCTTAATATCAAAAAAGTCAGCACGCCCACCGATGCTGAGGTCAACATCGGGGATAAGAAGTTCTTCGTCATGTTCTAATCCGACGATGAGATTAAGCTGGCGTCGAATTCTTTTACCGTTCGGTTTTTTGCCGTCTGAATCTTTTTCGGTTTTTTGCACGTCAGGTGCGAGACTTGCCGGCTCTGGAGATATCGGCGCAGCTTGGGCGAGTGCTTTGAAACTCAGTAACAAAATAAATAGAGTATTAACAAAAATTTTCAACGGCATCCTGACTGTAATAATAACGATTTTCAGTCAGGAAGGCTATTACCGAGGCTGGGGCTGA
>JAYVIY010000250.1:0-9706 GCA_043769795.1 Pseudobdellovibrio sp.
GAAACCCATGGTGGTGATTTTATTAAACATGAAATTACTCAACATGGTCTTAAATCACATCTTATTCAAGACGGCGCCTCGCAATTGGATTTATTTAATCCGACGCGACGTAAGACTTAACTCGATTCGTTATTTAAGAAGAGTTTTCCAAATACCGACACTCATAATATAATTTAGCATGTCTCTTTTCTATATTAAGGAATAAAGGAACCACCATGTATCTAAAATCGTTTTTCAGTATTTTTCTTTTGTCTTCCATTTCTTTTGCGCAAGGAATGCAGTTCACCAAAACTCTCGATTGCAATTGGGTTGACCCGATTCAAACCGGATTTTTGCAGAATCACTTAGTTACGAAACAAAAAGATAAAGAATTGCAGGGGCGAGTCGTTGATCAGTACATCAAGCGGCAAGATGGCGCTAAAATTTATTTACTCGACAGCGATATAGTAAAAATAAAGTCTGTGGTTAAAAATCTATTTGAAGATATTGCCAAGACCGATTGTAATTTTCTCACTGAAGTTCAGTCTATTTTAACGAAGAGAGTTGAAGAACGAACTGAATTTGTTAAAAAAACATTAGGCAAGGATTTTAAGTTCAACAAAGAAACTGAATTTGTCTATGATCCTGAACACAAAGAGTTTCCGAAAACTTCCGAAGAAGCCAATGAATTTATAAAGAAATACGTGCAGTTTCAAGTTGCCAATTACATCGCAACTGATATTAAGCTCGATGAAGCTAAAAAACGGGTTATTAAGAACTACGAGCGAAATTTAAAACGGATAAAAGAAACAAAGTCTGAAACTTTAGTTTCGAATTACCTGAATTCTTTCGCGCTTTCACTCGATCCGCACTCGAGCTTTTTTTCTAAAGAGTATTATGACGACTTTACGATCGACATGAGTCTTTCGCTGGAAGGTATCGGCGCTACACTTTCTCAGGAAGATGGGTTTACGGTTGTAGAAGCGTTGGTAGCCGGTGGCGCCGCTTGGAAATCAAAATTAGTTGAACCTCAGGATAAAATTGTGGCCGTCAGTAAGAAAGACGGAAAAATGGAAAACGTTATTGATATGGATTTAAAGGACGTGGTTAAAATGATTCGTGGCCCGAAAGGCACCAGAGTTAAATTAACTATTTTACGAAAATCCGAAGGCAGCAATAAAAAAGTTGATATTGAACTGGTTCGCGAAAAAGTTAATTTGGAAGATAACGCCGTATCAATACAGTACGAAGATAAAGAAATTAACGGGGTAAAGAAGAAACTCGGAATAATTAACTTTCCTTCATTCTATGCGGATTCTAAACGAGGTGGACGTTCTTCGGCTGCTGATATGAAAAGAGTGGTAGCGGAAGCCAAAGCTAAGAATGTTGATGGTCTGGTAATGGATTTATCGAATAATGGCGGCGGATCACTGGAAGACGCTGTTAAGATCGGTGGGTTATTTATTAAGACCGGAAATATTGTTAAGCAGTCATCACGTCGTGAGGGTAATGAAAATGCGTTGGCGGATATTGATGAAAAAGTTGATTGGGATGGGCCTCTTGTAATATTAACATCACGAATCAGTGCATCGGCATCTGAGATTGTGTCGGGAGCCCTTAAAGATTACGGACGCGCTGTTATCGTTGGTTCTGAGCACACTTATGGAAAGGGAAGTATCCAAACGGTTATCGCAGTTCCAGGCGAATTGGGAGCACTGAAAGTTACAATAGGAATGTTCTTCACTCCAGGTGGTTTTTCAACGCAGCATCGAGGCGTTGAGTCGGATATTTTGATTCCGAGCCCTTACAATGTGGATGATATCGGTGAAAAGAGTATGGATTATTCATTGCCGCCTAAAAAAATCGATTCGTTTATTTCTAAAGATGCTTTCGTTGAAAAGGGTGAGGGCGTTTGGCAACCTATTAAGTCTGAATGGGTCAGTAAAATAAAAACCCGTTCTAGCCAGCGTGTTGCTAAAAATGAAGAATTTAAGAAAATTGCAGACGAGCTGGAAAAGACTAAGAAGCTCGGTAAAACAATAAAAGTTTCTGAAGTCTTAAAAGACAAAGGTGAAAAAGATAAAAAGGTAAAAAAAGCCCGCTATGCTGAAAAAGACGAGAAAAATAAGGAATATCTGAAACGGGCTGATATTCAGGAAGCCTCTGACGTACTGATGGACCTTATTTCTCTTGAAACCGGAAAAGATCTTTCACTGACTAGTTTAGATAAAAAATAATTTTAAATTTCATAGATTCAAAAAAAAAGGACGCCTGGGCGTCCTTTTTTTCATTCTTTTGTTTCAACAGTAACTCAAAATAAGAAGTTAGATATTTTTTCGACAAAGTTTTTCGGATTTTCGACATTCATACAATGACCATGACCCGGAATCACTTCAAATTTGGCATTCTTTAAGTATTTAACGGCTAATTCCTCAGAGGCGTCTCTTGAAAGCAGATTATCGTGTTCACCATGAAGAACCAATATAGGAGTAACTGACTTTTGCAGTAATTCTGTAGCCTGAATGCCATCGAAAGCCTTTACAACCCAGTAGCTGATCTTTTGTAATGCTGAAAAAGCGTCTTCAACAATTACTTTTTTGAAAAAATCGGTTTCTGGATTGTTGTTGTAAATAGTTGCTCCAATACCCATGGCCGCAATATTTTTATCAGCAGTCATAGCTATGAAGCCGCCCTTTATGTTTTCATCAAGCGTAAGTCCTTTTGCGCCAACCGGATCTAACAACACCGCCTTGTTGAACAGATCAGGTGCTAGTGCAGTCATTGCGGCGGCAATAAAGCCACCCGTTGAGTGACCAACCAAATTGACTTGGCCGCCTGTCTTTGAGGTTGTTTGGTAGTGCATTATCAAATCGTTAAAATCAGAAGCATACTTCAACATATCGACGTCATCCGCTGATTTGGGAGCTTCTGATTTTCCACAGCCTAAGAACTCGACGCAAATCATTGCGCCTTTATAGTTTTTGCCTTTGGACTGGCTGTAAAAAACTTCTTGAGAAGGAATCCACCAGCGATTAGAAGCAACGTTTCCGTGAAGAAAAACAGTGGTATCAGGTAAGATGTTTTCAGTTACTTGGTAATGTAAGTTGAATCCGTCTTTTGTAGTGAAAAAATGACTTTTCATCTGGAGCTCCTTTATTCGATTATTTTCTGTACAATTTTTGCAGCTTGGGCCGGCTGAGATTCTGGGATTTTGTGCTCTGAACCTTTAACATAGACTAGGTTTTTTTGGCTGCTGGCAGGAAATAGTGACCAGAACTCTAAGTAGTCTTTTGCCGGAAAATACTGATCATTTTCGGGAATCAGCAATGATGCCGGAACCTGTAATTCGGCAACGTGTTCTTGTGGAATAAAGGCGCCCGTGCCCTGAGACAATCTGAAAACAGCTTCTAACTTATACTTGTTTTCTAAAACGATTGGTTCTTGCTTCGGGTAAGTCATGTAAACAAATTGTCGAAAGTAGTATTCATAAACTTCGTCATCAGTGAACGGATTAAATGGATTCATCAGGCGAGTGGCATTGACCTGCATTTTAATGAACTCATCAACTTTTGCGATTGGTTTAGTGTAAGGTGCCATCAAGATTAAATTTTTAACGAATTTAGGATACTTAAGTGCATAGGCTACAGCGACTCCGCCGCCGTAAGATAAACCCAAAATGTTATAAGGTTTTTTAATTCCTAGTTCCTTTAGAAGAACGTGAAGATCTTTAATGTGATTTGTGATCGGAATAATTGCTTTGATCGGTGCATACTTCAGAAGAGTCTGGCCCATGCCTTCCATGTCATAACAAACCACACCGTAGCCAAGATCAGTTAATTCTTTAATGAATTTTCTCCACTGCAGAGTTGTGTAAGTTAAGCCGTGAAGCAAAACCACTGTGGGCTTTCCCACTTCCGGAGCGTAGTATTCAACATACAATTCTTTTGTCGGGCTTACTGAAACCCATTGAGCGTCAACAGAGGTCGCTACTGCTGTTGATCCCGCCGTTGCAAAGCTGATCATTAATAAAACTTTTAAAATCCAGTTCAATTTAAACATAAGTCTCCCGACTATAATACAATTCCACCGTCGACCGAAATCACAGTGCCATTAATATAAGATGCTGATTCGCTAGCTAAAAACAATACGGCATTGGCAATATCTGAGGTCTCGCCCAGTCGCTGTACCGCTACTTTTGAAGACATTTGCTGAAGCACTTCTTCAGGCATTGCATTTGTCATTGCTGTTTTAATAAAACCCGGAGCCACGGCATTGACAGTAAAACCTTTGCGCCCCAATTCCTTAGCAAGAGTTTTTGTCATTCCGATGACGCCGGCTTTTGCAGCCGCGTAATTAGTTTGTCCGAAATTTCCATAAAGTCCTACAACGCTTGATATATTGATGATGCGCTTTTGAGTTGAAGTGGCGTTGAAGTTTTCAAGAAGTGTTTTCGTGACGTTAAATAATCCGGTGAGGTTTGTATTGATAACTGCATCCCAGTCTTCGGGCTGCATCTTTCCGAATGACTTATCGCGGGTGATGCCTGCATTGTTAACAAGAATATCAGGCTTTGAACTTAATGAGTTCATGGCTTTAAAGACTGAATCGCGATCTGTAATATCAACCTGAAAAGTTTGTAACTGCGATGAATATTGTGAAAGCTCTTTGCTGGCCGCAGCCAGAGCTTTTTCAGAATAATCCCAAATACTTACGTTGGCGCCGGCCTCGAGAAACTGACGGGTGATAGTAAATCCTATACCCTGTGCTCCTCCGGTAACCACAACCATTTTTTTGGTAAAATCGAATTGAACCTCTGACATTAATTTCCCCTCGTTTGTCGCTCTAAAAATGCTAATTTAGCTTTGTAGGTTTCCTATAAATACTTGAATCTATCAAGCTAAAAGGGTAGGTTTCCTTCATAAAAACCGAGTTTAATTGCCCAAAAGGAACTTTATGAGAATAGCCACAATAGTCGGCACCGGAATGTATGTTCCTGAAACGCTAATTAAAAACGAGTACTTTGATAAATTATATAACAAGGATATCAGTAGCTTTCTCGAGCAAAAACGCGGAATCAGCGAGCGCCGCTGGATGGCTCCTACTGAGCGAACTAGCGATCTTATTCTTCCGGCGGTTGAAGAAGCGTTAAAGAATGCAAAAATTACAGCAAACGATCTTGATTTAATCATAGTTTCTACGGATACACCGGATTATCTTTCTCCCTCAACCGCCGCAGTCGTGCAGTATCGTCTTAAGGCCACACAAGCAGGTACATTTGACATCAATTCAGCCTGCGCCGGGTTTGTCACCGGTTGTGAAATTGCGTCTAAATTTATAACTGCCGATGAAAAATATAAAAATATTTTGGTGGTCGGAGCTTACGGCATGAGTAAATATCTCAACATGGACGACTACAAAACGTCCAGTTTATTTGCCGATGGAGCCAGTGCAGCGGTGCTCAGGGCCAGTAACAACTCACATGGAATTTTGGCCAGTGCCATGTACACCGACGGACAGTATCATGACTACATGGGAATCTATGCCGGCGGTACAGCACTTCCGAATACGCATGAAACCATTGAAAAAAAAGAACACCTTCTGGCCTTTCCTAAAAGAGTGCCGCCAGAAACAAATGGCATTCATTGGCCACGTCTAACAAATCTGATCATGGATCAAATTAAAAAAACGCCCCAGGACGTAAAACATTATTTTATGACCCAATTTAATTTGGAGAGCATCCACGATGCTCTCGACAAATTGAGGGTGCCTCGCGAACGAGCGCACTATGTGATGAAACACTACGGTTACACCGGAAGCGCATCAATTGGAATGTGTATTGCCGAAGCCGCGCGAAACCATAAATTAAAAAAGGGTGACCTTTGTGTGATGTTGGGTTCTGGAGGCGGTATGAGCATGACCGCAATTGCTTTCGAGTGGAGCTATGACACCTAGTATGGAAATAGACTGGCTTAAGAAATGGAATCTTTATTCACCGGAAGTGTTGGCCATTAAAGATGGCGATACGAATCGGCAGTTCACCTATAGTGAATTTTACCGCCTGACAATTCAAGCGGCGTTTTACCTTAAAGAAAATTTTCAAATTAATAAAGGCGATAGAGTCGCTGTACTTTCGACCAATGAACTGGAATATGTGATTCTATTTTTTGCGCTTCAGAGGCTGGGAGCTATTTTAGTGCCAGTCAATTTTCGCCTGACGGAACGCGAGATCACTCATATAATGACAGATTCAGAACCCAAATTGCTCTTGTTTCAGGAAGAGTTTCGCTCAATTTCTGAAAAACTGAAATCCAGTTTTAATTTTGAGATGGAAGTATTCGTAGCTTCTGAGAAGAACGAAATTAATTTTGCTGACGAAATTAAAAAATTTAAGTCCGAGCTCAGTTTGTCCGATCTCGAAAAAGCCACGAGTTTTGAAGGCAACGAAAATTCGGAAGTCATGATTTTGTATACGTCGGGTACGACGGGCTCGCCAAAAGGTGCGGTGCTCACCCATAAGAGCATTTTCTGGAACTCGATTAACACCAGTTTTAGTCTTAACCTGACACAAAAAGACAGTGCAGTTATTTTTCTGCCATTCTTTCACACTGGCGGTTGGAACGTTCTGACGACTCCTTTTTTGCATCGGGGTGCTTCACTGATTATTCTTAAAAAATTTGATGCTGAACAAATTCTAAAAATTTCCGCAAGTGAAAAGGCAACAATTCTGTTCGGTGTGCCAACCACTATGGATATGATGGCCCACCATCCGGAGTTCGGTTCATTTGAGCTCTCCAGTATTCGATATGCGATCGTCGGCGGAGAACCAATGTCTACCGAGCTTATTAAAAAGTGGCACAATAAAGGTATTCCGATCAGACAGGGTTATGGTTTAACCGAATTCGGACCTAACGTCTTTTCCCTGAAAGAAGAAGACAGCCTAAGAAAAATCGGCTCCATTGGCTTTGCAAACTTCTATATTGAGACCAGAATTATAGACGACAACGGAAATAGTCTGGGCACCGATCAAATCGGTGAACTGATTTTAAAAGGTCCGATGTGCATGAAGGAGTACTGGAAAAACCCGCAGGCCACAGCCGAAACAATCAAAGAGAATTGGCTCTACACCGGAGACCTCGCAAAAAAAGATACTGAAGGTTACTTCTATATCGTCGGTCGTAAAAAAGACATGTACATTTCTGGAGCTGAAAACGTCTATCCACCCGAGATTGAACAGGTACTGCTAAAGCTTCACGGAGTTCGAGAGGCCGCCGTTATCGGAGTTCCCGACTCCAAATGGGGAGAAGTTGGAAAAGCCTTTATCGTAAAGGAAGATGCGGCACTAACGGAAGCGTCTATTATTTCTCATTGCACGTTAAATCTGGCAAAATATAAAATACCGAAAAAATTTGTGTTTTTGGCTGCTTTACCAAAGGGGCAGAGTGGTAAAATTCTAAAAAAAGATTTGCCACGGGACTAGTGTGCCTCAGCTATTAATAAAAAGAGTGGGAGTTGTTTTAGTTTCCTTCGCGATCTTGGTCGGCGCTTTCTTTTTGAGTTTATCGAAACCTAAGTACTCATTCGAGTACTTTACGGCAGATTGCCGGATTTTTAATGTTTCCGGTAAACTTTTATTTTTTCTAAATTCCCCTCTTTGTGCTTTTACAGATGATGGCAAAGTGCTTTCTTCTAAACCTTATCTGGATACTTTTATGCTCCAGGATAAGAATAACGAAGTCCTATGGACTTCGCATGAACATGTCCACCATGATCTAAAATTCACAGCAGATCAAAAGGCTATTCTGTTGATTACGGCAGAAGTAATTAATTTTCAAGGTGAGGAAGTTAAAAGCGATTGTTTTTCGAAACGTGATTTGAACAACCGAATCATTTCACATTGGTGTTTAAGTGAAAACATCGATGAATTGATTAAATTGGGTTTTCCGATCACAAAATTAAAGATCGAAAGAGTTCTTTCAAAAGACAGAGCCGCAGTCCGATTTGAAATTTCCCATGCAAATTCCATTTATGAAATTCCTTCGAATTCCATATCGAACAAAATTTCGGCTTTTCAGAGCGGAAATTATTTAGTAAATCTTTTTGTGCCGCTGAATGCGCTACTCGTTTTAGATCGAGATATGAAAAAGATTCTTTGGTCTAAATCTTTGAAAGGTGTGGTTCTTGAGGGAAAGGAAGTGCATTTAATAACCCATGATGATCACGTTCTGCCTGACGGAAAAATACTCATGTACGCAAACCGATTTTATAAGCGCTTGCCCGGAACCGGTGACCAAGTCGTATTCGAGAATCAAGAATCGGAATGGCAATCATCGCTAGTGACGTACGATCCATTAACTGAACGGGCAAGTTTTGTTTTTGATCCCAATCGATATAAAGCATTCAAATCAGATTTTCAGGGATCAGTGAATAGACTTCCTAATAATAATTTTTTTGTATCTGAAACTTCGCCAGTTGCGAAAGTGACTGAACTTGACCCATCCGGCAGGATTGCTTGGTCTTTTGAAATTCCGGTAAAAAATATTCAGACGGCAAGACCTGTTTACAATTCAAATTTTCTAAAGAGCCGCAAAATTATTGTGGACTAAAATTTAACGTTGCTTTTTGTCTCGTCTAAAATTTTCTAGGTAGAAAAGCGCCAGATTTCTGCCGACGGGGTCTGCCTGAATTTATTCAATTCATAACGCCACAATTTAAAAAATTTTAAAATAGTATTTTCTTGAACTCAGCTCAAAATTTTATCAGGATTTAAATGTGTACAAGGAGGAGTTCATGAGTATTCACCAGAATTCAGGGGCGATTGGCGGAAGAAAAACTTTGTTGCATAAACCGAAGTATTTTGAACATCCAACCAGTATTGAAATTTCCAATTTAGAATCTCAGCGCAATTCGGTTTCAGATTTGTTTCCGACTGCGCTTGAGACCCTGCTTGCAGAGCTGCACACCCAATTTGATCGCGAACGTCAGATTCTATTGGCGGCGAGAATTGAAAAGCAGAATCAATTTGATGCTGGAGCCGTTCCGCAATTTAAAAAAGACCATCCGGCACGAATGACAGGTTGGCGAGTGGCGCCAATTCCTGAAGACTTGCTTGACCGGAGAGTTGAAATCACCGGACCGGTTTCAGACACAAAAATGGTCATTAACATGTTGAACCCCAATCAGCTAGGCGAGAGAGCTTGCACGGCCATGCTGGACTTCGAAGACTCAATGAGCCCGACCTGGAAAAATACAATATCTGGAATAGAAAATGTTATCGGCGTTTCGAAAATGGATCTAAGCTATACACAGCCGGCTGAAGGAAATTCTGGCCCTAAATTATATAAACTGAACTCGTCTAATATGGCGCACCCGATGGTCAGGGTAAGAGGACTTCATTTAAGCGAAAAAAATGTTTTGGTGAATGGTGAGGCCCTATCAGCCGGGCTTTTTGAT
Source organism: Pseudobdellovibrio sp. (assembly GCA_043769795.1). Classification (GTDB taxonomy): domain Bacteria; phylum Bdellovibrionota; class Bdellovibrionia; order Bdellovibrionales; family Bdellovibrionaceae; genus Pseudobdellovibrio. The sequence goes on from JAYVIY010000250.1 coordinate 9,430, forward strand.
CTGGCGACCACCGCATTTCATTCGGCTGCAAATTTTATGAAGTCGGGAAAAACTCCGAAGTATTATGTGCCTAAGTGCGAGCATTACTTGGAGGCAAGATGGTGGAATCAAGTCTTTCAGGCAATTGAAGATTTTCTTTCGATTGCACGTGGTTCAATAAAGGTTACTTTTCTAATTGAAACTTTACCTGCGGCCTTTCAGATGGAAGAAATTCTATTTGAAATTCGTGAGAGAGCTTGCGGTTTGAACGGGGGCCGCTGGGATAAAATTTTTTCAG
>JAYVIY010000251.1:0-9697 GCA_043769795.1 Pseudobdellovibrio sp.
CTGGCGATAGTACTGCAGACTGAAGCCCGATTTTCCGTCATAATCGGCCGTGGTTCCAAGAATTGTAGGTTTATCAAGAGTGTACTTTTCTGACATATGGTAAACTAATCCCGCGCTTTGTTTTCCATCGTAGTAATCGAAACGAAGCCCCATTGCCGTACCTTTGCCTCCGACATTTTGGTTTCCAAGATTAGCAGGATCTTCTGATTGGCCCGCTAAATTGTATTCGTAGTTAAACCCGATGCGAAATTTCTTGATATTGTATCCTGCAAAAAGCTCGATTGGCGTGTAAATCATTGAGCGAGACAGGACGTCGGTGCTGTTTCCCATTGTTCCGCTACCAAAGAGCATCAGGGCTCCGGCAGAAACTTTAGACTGAGCCTGTGAAACGCAAGACAGTACAATCGAAACAAAAATCAGAATCAAATTTATTTTAATGCTACGCATACCAACTCCTACCAACTGCCCTAATTATAGAGAGTTTTAAGGCTTTAATCGACTAAGTTGTTTAAGATGCATTCTGATACTAGAAAAAAGGCTAGGGTTTACCTAGCCTTATGAAGTGTGATTTTTGTACAACGTCTTCTAATGAAACACTACTGCTTCATCAGATTCGCAACGTCGAGTTTTCCGTTGGAAACCATTTTTCCGTCGGCAGCGGCAATCTTTTTAGCCGAATTCAAAATTGCTTCTTTAACTTGTTTGTAATTTTTTTCAGGATGCGCAGACCAGTAAAGAGCAGCGGCACCGGCTACATGCGGGCAAGCCATTGAAGTTCCATCCCAGTTGGCGCCTAACATCGGAATTACGCTGTCAGAGTACTTACCTGTAACGGTCGTAGAAAACACCTTTACGCCTGGTGCTGCGATATCAACTGTTTTTCGTCCCCAGTTAGAAAAAGAACCGAGCTTGTCTGCTACATCTACTGCAGCAACAGAGATTATATTATCATGATCATAACTAGCCGGAACGCCAGGTTTCGCGTCAGAATCATTATCATAACCTTTGCCTTGGTGGCCGTTTCCGGCAGCAGCAACAAATAATACATCATGGTCTGCGGCGTATTGAACGCTGTCTTTTAAAGCTTGGTTGTTAGCAGCATCAGCCGGATCGTCGCCCTCAGAACCCCAAGAGTTAGATAAAACTTTTGCGCCATTATCGACAGCGTATTTAACCGCTAGAACGGCATCAGCGGTGGTGCCGCCTTCGTTTCCGATAAATCTTAAAGACATAATTTGTGCATTCGGTGCAACGCCCGAAATTCCTTTTGAGTTCTGTCCTCGAGCGGCAACATTACCCGCGCAATGCGTACCGTGGCCCGGGTTTCCACCATTTAAAAGATCGCCGAGGTTTGTCGCGGCCAGATCATAAGGTTTGTTGTCTTTCGCTAAAAAATCCCATCCGATAATGTCGTCAACATAACCATTGTTATCGTCATCGATATTATTATCGGGAATTTCTTTTGTGTTTCTCCATAAATTTGGAAGTAAGTCTTCGTGAGTGTAGTCCACGCCTGTGTCAATAACGGCCACAATGATCTTGTTGTTGCCCGGATTAAATTTCCAAGCAGATTCAACGCCAATATCTTTCATGCCCCATTGTTTTGAAAATAACGGGTCAGCTCCAATTGCATTTGTAGGTATTGCCGGAATTGCAGGATTATCCTGAGCTGTTGCAAACGGTGATTTTTTTGCTTCAGGGTGTTGCGCAAGGTACGCAGACAATGCTGCATTAAGTGACGCATTTTCTCTTAACTTAATTTTGTAATTTTTTTGGACGTAAACAACTGAGCTGCTTTCTGTGAAATTCTTGAACTGAGTCTGACTAACATCGCCTTGTACTCGCATCCAACTATCTGTCAGCGGCTCTGCCTTAAGCCCTTGTGCTGCAAAATAATTAGCTGCATGTTTAGTGGATACCGGATTTGCTACTTTGATCAGCAAATCCTCTGCCTGTGAACCGATTGTTATTGCGAATGTCGCTAAAAACGCGATTGAAAATGTTTTCATTAACCCTCCTTGTGAAAACTATTTAAGCTGCACTAAAGTCTAGGTATAAGTTTGATCAATCTCCAACATATAAATTGATTTTTAGTCATCGCGTTGAAAGATTTTTTAAGACCCCTATTTGACGACTTATCTCGTTGTCATCATTCATCGTTTTTGTCATTATGCGAACTGAAATTAAAAAGATAAATTAATTTATGAACGAGGTATTTCAGTGTCTGAAACGAAAAACTTAGACGACATGTCGCGATCGTTTGCTTTAACTACTAAGCTCGATGCAATAGTTGCATGGGGCCAAAGAAACGCATTGTGGCCACTTCCGTACGGAACTGCCTGCTGCGGGATTGAGTTAATGTCTGTAATGGGTCCGAAATATGATTTGGCCAGATTTGGTGCTGAGGTTGTTCGATTTTCTCCTCGACAGGCAGATCTGTTATTAGTTGCCGGTACAATTACTGAAAAAATGGCACCTATTCTTGTTCGTATTTATGAACAGATGCTAGAACCTAAATTTGTACTTTCAATGGGTGCCTGCGCCAGCTCCGGTGGTTTTTACCGCGCTTATCACGTGCTTCAGGGTTGTGATAAAGTTATACCGGTCGATGTTTATGTTCCGGGTTGCCCTCCAACCCCGGAAGCGGTTCTAGATGGTGTAATGACCTTGCAGAAAATGATTAAAGACCGTACGCCTCGCCCATGGAAAGACCACTGGCAGTCTCCTTACATCACATCCAATCCCAATAACGAACTTGGCAGCAGGTAATCATGAATAATAATATTTTTCCGGAAACACTAAAAAGTGATTTATCGATTAAGTTCGGAGCCGAACAGTTTAAGTTTTCAACGACTTCTGTCGGCGATCACGTTATTGATTCTCCGCCCGAGGCAACTCACGCGTTACTGCAGTATTTAAAAGAATATGCTAATTATGATTTTTTAATGGACGTTTGCGGAGTTGATTTTCCTACCCGCGAAAAACGTTTTGACGTCGTTTATCATTTATATAATTCAAAAGAAAATTCACGCGTTCGTGTGAAAGCCAAAGTAGCTGAGCGAATCGCTACGGCAACGAATATCTGGGTCGGCGCCGATTGGTTCGAGCGTGAGGCCTTTGACATGTTCGGAATCATTTTCGAGGGACATCCGAATTTAAGAAAAATCTTAACTCATCACCAGTTTGTCGGACATCCGCTAAGAAAAGATTACGAAGCTGATGCCCAGCAGTCCTGCGATCGCGTCATGCCGATTCATTTCGATAATACGCCCGATCAACGAGGAGATTTGCTAGATAATCGATTCGTACCAATAAACATTGGGCCGTCACATCCAGCAATGCATGGAACCCTTCGGGTAATGGCAGAGCTTGACGGTGAAACCGTGGTTCGAGCGAGTTGCGAAATCGGTTACTTACATCGTTGTTTTGAAAAAATGGCTGAAACCCATCCTTACAATCAGGTTATTCCCTACACAGATCGTCTGAATTATTGTTCGGCTCCAATGAACAATGTTGGGTATTGTAAAACCGTTGAGAGATTGCTCGGTGTGACTATACCTCCACGCGCAATGGCCATGCGGGTCGTGCTTTGTGAGTTATCGCGGGTGATTGATCATATTATTTCTGTTGGAACCGGAGGGGTTGACCTCGGAGCGTTGACGGCCTTTTTCCATCTTTTCACTTATCGTGAAAAAGTTTATTCTCTTTTTGAAAAGCTTTGTGGCGCACGTTTAACTGTTTCGATGACCCGCGTGGGCGGCATGGCTCAAGATGCACCGGATGGCTGGTTTGATGAAGTTCTGCATTTCTGTAATGAGATGAGCGATGGTATCGATGAAATTTCAAAAATGCTACTCGACAATAAAATCTTCATTAAAAGAACTCAGGGCGTATGCCCGGTTTCAGCAGCGGATGCAATCAGCTGGGGCTACACGGGTCCTCTGTTGCGGGCTTCGGGAGTATCTTTAGATCTTCGTAAAGCAAACCCGTATTATGGTTATGAACAATATGATTTTGATATTCCGACCGGTTCAAACGGCGATATTTATGATCGATACTGTGTGCGTATCGAAGAGATGCGCCAAAGTATCCGGATCATCCGTCAGGCCTGTAAAGCAATGCCGGGTGGAGACTACACAATTCGCGACAAGGGAATTGTGTTGCCTGAAAAGAAAGACGTTTACGGAAATATCGAAGGCCTCATGAATCACTTCATGTTGGTCATTAAAGGACTTCGCCCGCCAGCGGGTGAAGTTTATGACGCCACTGAAGCGGCCAACGGTGAGCTCGGTTTTTATCTGATCAGTGATGGCTCGGCAAATCCGTACCGTTTAAAAGTCAGACCGCCTTGCTTTGCCATTTATCAATCGTTTCCTACAGTGGTCAAAGGATCAATGTTAGCAGATGCTATCGCAACCGTAGCCAGCATGAACGTAATTGCTGGAGAATTGGATCGATAAAATGTTTCAACTTTCAAATGACGGAAAACAAAAAGTACTGAATGAACTGAAAAGGTACGAGTCAAAGCAGTCGGCGGTACTACCGGCATTATATATCGGCCAAAAAGAGAATAACGGACACATCACCGCAGAAGTGATCACTGAACTTTCTAAAGTGATGGAAATTCCTGAAGCGCAAATCAATGAGGTCTTCACCTTCTATACTATGTACAACAAAAACAAAGTCGGAAAATATCATGTTCAGGTCTGCCGTACTTTATCTTGTATGTTAAACGGGGCAGAAGAGCTCACCGCGCACTTGTGTAAAGAACTTAATGTTAAACTGAACGAAGTCACTTCCGATGGCCGCTTTACAGTTTCAGAAGTTGAGTGTCTTGGTTCGTGCGGAACTGCTCCGATGATGCAAATCGGAAACAAATATCATGAGAATTTAACTCCTGAATCAGCTATGAATCTTTTAAGAGGTATGAAGTAATGCAAGCCGCACAATCTAATAAAGAAACTAAATATCTTTCAGAATTTTATCACTTGCCTGAATTTAAAAGTTTAGAAGGATATCTCAAAAACGGCGGTTACAAACCGCTGGAAAAAGCATTGAAAATGCAACCTCAGGCAATTATCGATGAAGTTAAAGCTTCAGGACTTCGCGGTCGCGGCGGCGCCGGGTTTTCCACCGGAATGAAATGGGGATTTTTACCCAAGAACAATGAGCCCCGCTACTTACTGTGCAATGCCGACGAGGGCGAGCCCGGAACTTTCAAAGATCGTATGATGATGGAAAAAGCTCCACATCAGTTAATCGAAGGAATGATTATTTCGTCTTTCGCGATCAGTTCAAAAAAATCTTATATTTATGTGCGCGGCGAGTACGACGAATCGATCGACGCTTTAGAGAAAGCAATTCAAGAGGCTTACAAAGCCGGATATCTCGGTAAAAATATTCTTGGTTCAGGTTTTGATCACGATATGGATGTTTATCGTGGGGCCGGAGCTTACATCTGTGGCGAAGAAACCGGAATGATTTCATCGCTTGAAGGGTTAAAAGGACAGCCTAAACTTAAGCCGCCTTTTCCTGCGGTTCAAGGCTATCTGAAAAAACCTACTATCGTGAACAACGTTGAAACACTGGCCGTTGTTAAATATGTAATCCGTGACGGCGCGGCTCACTACCGTAAATTCGGAACTGAAAAATCGACCGGAACAAAATTGTTTTCACTTTCTGGAAATATCGTTAAGCCCGGAAACTTCGAAGTTCCATTAGCTTACCCTTTAAAAGATATGATCTATGATCTCGGTGGCGGATTTAAAGCGGGTCGAAGCCTTAAGGCCGTTATTCCCGGTGGATCTTCAGCTCCGGTGCTGAACGCCGAAGAGTCTCTGAGAGCCACACTTGATTATGAAAATTTGGCACAAATGGGTTCAATGCTCGGCTCTGGTGCCATCATTGTAATCGACGATTCAAATTGTATGGTGCAGTGTCTTGCGAACCTGATGCATTTTTATCACCATGAATCTTGTGGTCAGTGCACACCTTGTCGAGAAGGAACCGGCTGGCTTGATAAAATCGTACACTCAATTTTGGCTGGAAAAGGTCGAATGCAGGATATCGAACTCTTGCTTAAAGTGGCCGACAATATGAAAGGTAAAACCATATGCGCGCTTTCTGATGCCGCGGCGTTACCAGTATTGAGTTTCGTTCCTAAATTTAGAGATGAATTTGAGTATTTTGTTCGCGAAGGTAAATCAAAAGTTAAAGGCACCGCTTTCAAAGGAGCACCTCATGCTGAAATGCACCATTAATGGCGTAGACCTGGAAGTAAAGCCGGGCACTACAATTATTCAAGCTATGAGTGAAAACGCACAGAGAATTGCGCACTATTGCTGGCACCCGGGTTTAACTATCGCCGGTGTTTGCCGCCTTTGCATGGTTGAAATTGAAGGAAATCCACGGGTGCAAATTGCCTGCAATACTTTGGTTACCGAAGGAATGAAGGTTAATAATACTTCTGAAAAAGTAAAAGACGCCGTTAAATGGGGTTTAGATTTTCATTTAATAAATCATCCCTTAGATTGTCCGATCTGTGATCAGGCCGGCGAGTGCGGTTTGCAGGATCAGTACATGGAGTACGGAAAATACAATCCTGAGATGGCTGAAATGAAACAAAAAAAACGAAAAGCTATCGATTTAGGTCCGACAGTTGTTCTCGATTCTGAAAGATGTATTCTGTGCACACGCTGCACACGCTTCACAGATGAAGTTTCAAAAACTCACGAACTCGGAATTTTTAACCGTGGGGATCATTCTGAAATCGGAACTCACGACGGTAAAAAATTAGATAACAATTACTCACTTAATACTGTTGATATCTGTCCGGTCGGAGCTTTAACTTCAAAAGACTTCAGATTTAAACAGCGGGTTTGGTATCTCAAAGATTCTCAGACAATTTGTAACGGTTGTTCTACCGGATGCAACGTCAATGTGTTCTTCAATAAGGAAGGTCTCTTCAGAGTTAAACCGCGCTATAATGCTGAAATTAACGGGCATTGGATGTGTGATGAGGGTCGTAACACTTATAAATTCGTCAATCGCGAAGTTCGACTCTTAAAGGGCCGAAAGTTTGCAAACGGAAGCTGGCACCCTGAAATGCATGCCGGAGCCGCGGCCAAAGATGTTTCAGTTTTCCTAAACGAAGCGAAGTCAGATGAAATAGCAATTGTTCTGACCGGTCAAAACACCGTTGAAGAGTACGAATCATTACTGACTACTTTTGTTACGCAGTTTAAAACAAAAAACGTGTTTCACTGGTGGCCTCAGGCTAGTGAGGCGGATCAATTCGATGGCTTATTGCTACGTGGTGATAAAAATCCGAATACAAATGGTTTAAAACAAGCTTTTGAAAAGTTCGCAATCAACGCTCCGTGGACTGATCTCGAGCAAGGTTTAAAATCAGGGAAAATAAAACACCTTGTTGTTGTCGGTCCAGAAAATACTGCGATGTACAATGATGTCGCTCAGAAGGTTGATCTTTTTGCTACGGCTCCAAATCTGGTTTATGTGTCATCGGTAAAAGTTCCTGCTTTAGAAAGTAAGACGGCGCTTAAAACAGTAACTTTAATTCCTATGAAGTCTTATATCGAGAAAGAAGGCACTTTTGTAAATTACAAGGGTCTTGCACAGAAATTCAAAAAGGCGACCATCGTTGTCAGTGAAGCATTGACTGGAACTGAAATTGCTAAATTATTTGCCGGCGAAAATCTGAAAATCGAAACGCTCAAAGAAGTCGATCTGTTGAAGGCGGTTTCAAACACGAGAAATGATCAGGTAACATTAGATCATCGTAAAAAGAATGAGTTTGTTTTCAATCGCGGTCGTTTATAAAAGAGGGTTATTATGTCTGTTGTGACTAAAGAAAATAAAAGTATATGGTACCTCCCGGGGATTTTAACCGGTATGGGTATTACAATTCGTCATCTTATTAAGAATCTTTTTAATAAGAAACAGATGCTGACACTGAATTACCCTGAAGAAAAGTACGAGTACTCTTCACGGTTTAAAGGAAATCACGTTCTGACCGTAAAAAAAGATGGAGCTATACGTTGTACTGCTTGTATGTTGTGCGCAACAAACTGTCCGGCAGAGTGTATAACGATCAAAGCCAGCGAACATCCTGATCCGCATGTTGAAAAGTTCCCGATCAATTATGAGATCGACATGCTGAGATGCGTGTTCTGCGGTTTTTGCGAAGAGGCTTGTCCGGTTGATGCAATTCGACTTGGGCCTGAATGGCAAACTCCGGGGCTGAACGGTTCAAATTTTATTTACGACATCAACCATTTGGCTTATCGACCTCAATTAAAAGGTGGAATTCAATCTGTGGTGGATGACGAAGACCGTAACAAGGCCGGAATTTAATTAGCCGTTACCTTTTTTATAGAAATTTTTCAGTATTTGTTTAATTTCAGTTAATTGCTTCTTATTTTTTTCAGTTTCGATCGATTTGAAAGCTTTATCGTAGAGGAGGCTGTGAAGCGTGTAACTTTTAGAGAGCATATGCACCGCCGTTCTCGAAGGGTCTTCGTTTTCCAGCACGAGCAGTGTTTCAATTTTTGATTTTACTTCTTCCAGATCGGTTTTTTCATTCAATGTTTTCTTTGAAAAAATTTCGATATCTTTCATTGTGCTTTCTGGTAGCGAAGCCTGAGCCCACCCGAAGTTTAAAAGTAAAATAAGTAAAAATGGAATCATTTTAATCACAAAAATCCTTAAGGTTTAATCATAACCCCGACAAGTTTATATGAAGTACCGTATTTGCGCGCCCCCGCGGTTTCGTTAATAGCATCCTTTGAATAGTAATCACTGACAAATCCGGGCTTGCCGGCTGAATCAGTTTTTATTTCAATATGACCGCAATCCAGAACTTTTTCGCCGCAAGGTATTCCACTTGAGTAAACCAGTACTGCGCCCTTGGGTGCGTTTCTCGGGGATTTCATCTGGGTTTTATAAGGCTCGCTGTCGAGAAGGTTGATGAAGCCGTGTTTCTTCAGACTGTTTTTTGCCATCAAAGCGGCTTGATCCCAGATGTACTCTGAAAGAAGACCCTTCTTGCCCTTAGGCGCGGCTATCAGGGCTTTTTTTACGCTGCGATAACAATAGCCTTGCGAAGCTGATTTTTTGTGTTTAAGTGCATAGCCGATAGAATACTGTACTTCTTCTGACTGACTGTATTTCAATATAGCAGCATCATAACTTCCGGCCTGAGTTTCTGGTTTAACCTCAGTCGTTGGTTTTGGATCTGCCGGAGCTGTGTTTTCTTTTGTAGTAATAGTTCTTGAGAGATCTGCCAGATCTCCGGTGTTCTTTACGCTGGTCGGTGTTGCCTTTTGAGCGGCTGTTTCGCAGTCCGAACAAGGAATTTCAGTTGCGGCACCTTCAGTAGCAACAGCGTCGGCCGACATTTTAATAAAATCAACTTCATTTGGTTTATAAATCCATAGTTCTTTCGACGGCTGAACTTTACCGGGAGGTACTAAAGACGTGACTCTGATTTGCAGAGCCTCGGCTTTACCAAGCATTCTTTTTTGTAAAACTGTGAAAGTACTGCCTTTTGTGAGAACACCTATTTTATTGTCACCCGAATCATTGAAATTACTGCTGCTTCGGACAAAGTAGTTCGCATTCATTCTATAAGAGTCTGCATAGGTCTGAATACAGAAGAGTGAGAGCAGTGAAAATGTAT
>JAYVIY010000252.1:0-3666 GCA_043769795.1 Pseudobdellovibrio sp.
CTCGTAGCATTTCATGCCTTTCGATTTCCTTTAGAATTGATACTCCACCATTGGGCTGATACCGGCACAATTCCAAACACGATGACTTGGACAGGTCAGAACTTCGACATTTTTTCGGGCCTACTTGCATTAGTTGCTATGCCGTTCATGTCTCGAAGTCGTCAGTTTGCTTGGGCCTTTCAGATCGTCGGAGTTGGACTGCTAATTAACGTATTGAGAGTTGTCATTCTTTCTTCGCCATTTCCATTTTCGTGGAGTTTAGAAAACCCACTGCAGCTGGCTTTATATTTTCCTTATGTCTTGATTGCACCACTTTTTGTTGCACCTGCAATCTTTGGTCACATTATTTTAGGTAGGAAGTTAAGGATGCAAAATTTTAAAAAGTTGTAACGGCGAAATTCGACCTGAAATATATTTCAAACTTAAATCTGCGCCGTAACATTCATTAATAATCAGATCAGCAGGGCCGCTCTTTTCAGATAGTGAGTATTCACGAACGATCGCCTCGCTACAGCCCGGCAAAGTAGATTCTTGCCATTTGTTAAAACTGATTAGGCACTGTATATTAGTCTGTTCGTTTGCTCTAGAACTTTCAATCTTAAGAGCCTGAAAGTTTGTAGACTCTTCGCTATAACGGCCGTAACAAATTTTTGCAATATCAGTACCGGAAGTTGAATTACTTCCGCACCAATCCCAGGTAAAAGCTTTTTTTTCACAATCTATTGACGTTTTCATGGCGGTATTGTTGTTGGCAACAAATGCCGAATCATTGCTTCTATTGCAACCGGCGAAAATAAAAAGACTCATTAGACCGATAAACAGCATTACACTGATATATGCATTCTATAAAAAATGTTCAATCAAATAGTCAGAACTCTGCTCATTTCAATTAGAAAATACAATCTGCGAATAAGGTGTAGCCATCAGCAATGTCTGATCCGAGGCGTACACTTCAATTCTGCGGCGAAAGGTTCCACTTAGCCCCGCACTGCCGTCATTTGTATATTGGACGCTATATCTACCATTAACCAAAGTTATTACTTGATTAACCTGAAGCACGCCATCTTTTGTTCCATAAAGTTTTACGGTGGCGCCTGTAGGTAAAGTTCCGCAGGTCGCCGTTTCGGTTGCTGTGCCACCCACAAGCACGGGATCATTTCCTGTAATGGCGTACGAACAATTCAAAGGTAAAAACGTAACTGAAATAGTTGAGGTCGACTTCAGCAAAACGCCAGCCGAAGAATAAACTTCTGTACGACGAGTCCACGTGCCGGCCAGATCAGTTGTGCCGTTGTTAGTATATGTTTTTGAATATTGTCCGGCAGTGAGCACGATTGGGGTATCGACCAGCGATACTCCATCTTTAGTGGAAATGATTTTTATGCTGGCGCCTGCCGGAACATTTGAACAACTAATACTTTCGGTAATGCTTTCATTTATTCTAACCGGATTTGTACCAATGGCCACGTGCGTGCAAGTGGTTCCTAAAATGGTTTGAGAAACTTCCGGACTCGAATAAAGTTTTGCACCGGCAGCAGAAAAAATCTCAATGTGTCGGCGGTAAACTCCCACAAACACCGGGATGCCTTCATTTGCAAATTCACTGGTGAATACATTATTTATCAAAGCGATGGCTTCATTGATTTGCGCAACTCCGTCTTTAGTTCCGACCACTTTAACAATGGCTCCGACCGGCAAATTAAGGCAGGTTACTCTTTCAGCGAGGCTTTGACCGACAGCAAGAGGATTGCTTCCGGTAATTGCATAGGTGCAAGAGGGCGCACTCACTGGCAATGCCGCAAGCGTTGCTGTTACATTCGCTCCCGTATACAAACGAGCTCCGGCGCTTGAATAGATTTCGATATGGCGAACATAGACGCCCGCTAAACCAGCACTTCCGTCATTTGTAGTGGTTGCGGAAAACATATTGTTCGTTAAGGTGATTGCCGAGTTGATTTGCGCAATAGCGTCTTTTGTTCCGACAACTTTCACAACATTGCCGACAGCTAAATCTTTGCAGGTAATATTTTCTGTGATTTGCTCACCGACCACCACTGGATTAGTTCGATAGTTTAAAAGATAAGTGCATGAAGGTGTAACAGCTGCCAGCGCAGCTAAAGTTCTCGTTGTATCCGGGCCTTTAAATAAAACGGCACCGGTCGTGGCCGAGCGCACTTCGAGATGACGAACATACACGCCGGCTAAACCCGCGCTTCCGTCGTTTCTGGTCGAAGTCGAAAATTGGCCGCTACTCAAGATAATAGTTGCGTCAATTTGCGGAGCAGAATCTTTTGTGCCGATCAATTTAACAATATGGTTCGTGTTTGTATTAAGACATTTAATTGTTTCAGTCACCGTGGACCCTACGGCCACCAGACCAAATGGGTTGATTTCATAAGTACAGCTCGGCGGATTCAGGTTCAAAAGTTGCGCAAGCTTTGCATTGTCTGAATCTGAAATACTTTGCAGATCACCCGTCTGAAGCAGGCCCAAGTTGGTTCCGACTGGAACTCCGGGGTTGAAATAGCTGATCTCCGAATTGAGACCGTGCGTAGCTTTAAAAACTTCAGCAGAGGCATTGATATTCGTTGGAATCGTTTTTCCGATCAAACTGCTCATGACAATTCCGCGCGGCTCTTTTGTCGTAGACAAAAAGGCTACTGAATTTTTCGGTTTAAGATCAGCCCCAGCGATAAAAGCCCCTCGGAAAATATAATCTCCAGCCGGATATTTTGCGTTATTCAATTTGAGTTTTGCAATTCCTTGCGCATCGAGATTAAGAGTTTCGACACTATTTACGCCGTTCATTTCAATGAGAATATGAACGATTAATCCTGGCGTACCGGTTGCTAAAATATGCGAAGGGGCCTCATCGATCATATAGCGCGGAAACTCGAGCGTCAGCGGCGACCCGCCGCTCACATTGAGAGTTTTAAAACTGCCGTCGGGTTGAGCTAATGTATTACTAACTAAAGCCTTTGTAACAAATCGCATGCTCGATGCCGAGTAGGGTCCGGTAAGTAGCTGTTTTATCACGCCGATCAATCTTTGATTTCTGTTGCTGTAATCCATGTTATGGCCGGCTAAGTAATTTCTGCGAACTTCCACATCTAGACCGGCGGCAATGGCGTCTTGATACCAGCGAAACTGGTCGACTGAAGGACATATAAAATCGTGCGAACCCACTTCAAGAACAATTTGGGTTTGCGCCGCTTTCAATTTTGCGATTTTGCCTGGCGTGATTAAATTGAAATCGGCATCGATTGCACTACTTGAAGTCGTGCCGGTTAAGGCCTTCATGTGGCTGTCGAATCCGTTTAATCCAGCGTAATCTTCACGGCCGGCTATGCCGGTAGGATGCCGAAAAGACTGATACCATGAATTTAAAAAACCCACGCTCCAGTCTGTCGCCGAGAGCAACAAGGGCACAGTCGGTCCGGTCAGCTCTCCAACGTCACGCAATCGGTAAGGTGGGTTTGCAGAATACACGAAAGCCGCTTTCATCGACACCAATGGATGCGCTCCCACGTTAAACGCAGTCACGCCGCCCCGAGAAATACCAAAAGTTACTAACTTATTACTAGCAGCGCCCAGATCTGCTAAATAAATTCTTAAGAATTCATCGAGTTCGCTGAAGGCCGGCAGATCTAAAGTTCGCGAACCAAT
>JAYVIY010000253.1:0-3655 GCA_043769795.1 Pseudobdellovibrio sp.
TAAACATTGTATTATTGATAATTATGTCGCTGCAGGTTCACGCTGAAATCGAACTCCCTTGCTCTGCTTCAATCAACGGTGAGGCTATACAACTTGAACGCACAGCCAGTGGGCTATTGATGGTCGCCATTGAAGACCCGCATTTTGACGAGTACGACGTGGTAATCGATTTAACCAAGCCTAAATCAATCAAAGCAAGGTTGGCTAAATTTATTCCTACACCTTTAGTCAATGAACTTAAGTCTGAAATCAGCAAACTATCTGAAAGCATGCAAAATGAAATTATCAAACTGGCCAAAGCCCGGGTTATTGATGGAGTGATGGGTTTTGATATTTTGGGCCAGGCCTCACTGACGCTGATACAGGGCAATGACCAACTTTTTTTACGCTGCTCAGATAATTAATGCGAGTTTTTGAAAATTTTACCTATGTCATTTGAATCTTGCGTATGCTATCACTGGCCGCATGACAAATCCGAACTGCTGCTCTTGTTTTAAACCTAAAGCCAACCTTGTTTGCGGCATTTGTGAAGACACAATCTGTAAAAAGTGTACCCAGTTCATTGAAGAGAATACGTTTTCTTTTTTAAACTACACTCCGAAAGAATTGCGCCATACCGCTTTTTGCGAAACTTGTTATATTCAAAAAATCTTGCCTGCACTTGCTAAATACAACGAAACGATGGAGCAAGCCAAAAACACCATGGTTTTTATGAAGGCTCAATTTAAAGAAACCCGTTTTGTAAAGCGCCTTGAAGACCCGATTACGATACCTGAATGCAATGATTACGATGAATTGATTTTGCGTCTTGCCTTTAAAGCCGCCGAAAAAGATTTCAATGCAGTTATTGACGTCGATATAACTTCAAAAAAAGTACGTACCGGTAACTATCAGACTTCAGTTTTTTCCGGAACGGCCATACCCGCTCATGTTCGGGAAGACAAACTGATCAAAGACCGCTCAAACTGGTCGCACCCTAACTAATGCTATTGATTTCGTATTCACGGGTTTTGTTACCCGTCGTAATGACAACTGAATCGCCAACTTCTTTTCCAATTAAATTTTTACCTAGAGGGCTTTCCGGAGTGATAACCTGAATCTGCCTGTTTTCAAACGTCATCGTCTGACCACCGCCTTTAGGCATCAACAAGACCAAGCTTGTTTTATCCTGACACGAAATTTCTATAAGTGCCGAAATTGCAATCTTAGCGCCCTCATCAAAATTTTTGATCTGCATATTTTCGTAACTTGCTAGCGTGGCTTTTATATCGGCCACTCTTTCGGCTTGTGCACCCGCTAAATACGAGGCTTCAAGACCGCGTGTATCGTATTTATTTTCGGCTTTGCTTTCTTCGTTGGTCGCAATGTCATAGGTGCTTTTGGCCGCATCAAAGGCAGACTGCAAATTCGTCTGAGTCAGTTCGATCAGCTGTGTGATTAATCTGTGCTTCAAATTTTTTTTATCCATCAGATTTTTCATTAAGATTTAACAGCATAACGGACTCGAGCCCAATAAACAGCTGGACCTGCGGGTAGTCTAGTCTGAAAATTTGTTTGAATCCAAAGTACCGATACAAAAACCCACCGATTCTTTGTAGCATGAGTGGGTATCACAAAAAGGGAAATTAAATGAAATTTTTAATCATGTTTTTTGCTTCGATTTTATCTGTTCAGGCTTTTGGCGCGCAAACAGTCAGTACAAAAATTTACAATCCATACAGTTCAATCCGAGCACTCGGCATGGGAAACGCATTTACAGCAGTTGCCGACGACTACACTTTGATTTTGTATAATCCGGCGGGTTTCGCGCGAAAAAAGCAGAATGAAATTCAGTTTTCACTGGTAGGGGCGGGTGTGTCTTCAAAAACCGCTACCCTAATGAGCGATATTACAAAGGCTTCCGACACAACCGGTTCTGATGCCGCTAAAGCGCAAGCGGTTTCAGACGCTCTTGAAAAGTACTATGGAGAAGCTCTGGGCGGTAAAATTCAAGCTGTAGAGCTTTTTTGGGTCCGTAGCGGCTGGGGCTTTGCATTTCTTCCGCTCGACTTAACTCTGGATATGTCCATTAACAAACAATTGGGGCCTGCGATCGATCTGAACATTCGCGGAGATTCAACTTTTGCGCTCGGTTACGGGAAAGAAGTTTATAAAAATGTCGATGCCGGAATAACTTTAAAGTATGTGCATCGGGTAGCGGTCGAAGAGATCGTACCGGCGTTTGAACTTGCATCGAATCCTAACGTACTCAGTGATAATCGATTTAAAGAAGGAACAAAATTCGATTTTGATATTGGCGGCATGTGGAGACCCGACTGGTTTAACAAAACCGGAGCGCCGGTCGAAACGGCAAAAGTCGATGTGAAGCCGGCGGTTTCT
Source organism: Pseudobdellovibrio sp. (assembly GCA_043769795.1). Lineage (GTDB taxonomy): Bacteria > Bdellovibrionota > Bdellovibrionia > Bdellovibrionales > Bdellovibrionaceae > Pseudobdellovibrio. The sequence continues at coordinate 2,380 of JAYVIY010000253.1, forward strand.
GAACCTGAAAAAACCGAAGTTAAGCCTGAAGAAATAAAAGAGGCCGATAAAAAGCCCGAAGAACGTGCTCCGCAAGCGGAAGGCGATGCAACAGAAGTCGTAGTGGCCCAGGATGCAAAACCTGCTGAAGGCCCGAACTCAGTTACCGAAACCCCGGCGCCGGTAGACGTAAAAGCCGATGCAAAAAACATCGAATTACCGAAAAAAGAAGAGAAGTCCGAAGTTGCAGTTGCGGCCACAGCCTCAAAAGAAGGAACTTACCCTCTGACTTTAGCAGCGGTTATTCATAACGTAATTGGTTCAGATTTTACTCTTTCAAAAATGGTAAATAAAAATGCGACTGAAGTTCCGACAAAAATGTATCGGGTCGTCGACTTGGGTTCGCAGTATATGTTGCGTGATGGTGAAGATTTCAAAATCCGCTATATGCTAGATTTTAAAAACCTTCTTCATCCCGAAGCCAATTTCAACAAGTCGTTTCACACAGGATTTGAAATGGATTACTCGCCAAATTCTTGGTTCAAAACTCAGTTTCGCGTAGGACTTAATCAGATGTATTACACCGCCGGTGCATCTTTTTTGTTTGCCGTTATTAATATCGACATCGCCACTTATGGCGAGGATGTCGGAACCGCACAAACCAGAAAAGAAAATCGCGTCATGGCAGCAAAACTGGGATTTAACTTCTAAGGGCAGGTTGAGCCGGGCGTTGCCAGCAATTTTTTAAGGCAGGCGCCAATATCAACTGCACTGCTCGTTGGACTCTTTGCCAATGTCGAGGCCAACTCAGCACAATAAGCCTTCGTCGCATCCGAGGCTTTTGCTGTGTCAGTACAAACCGCCGCATATGTAGTAATTACTAAATTTCCGAGTGTCGCTGAATCCGTGGCAGCAAGAGCAGCTTCAACCTGCAATCCAGTTGGAGTTGCCGTGCCGGCTATGTTTGCCGTTAAAGTTCCTAATTGAAAGAGCGAACTGATCTGCGCATAAAACTTCACGCCTGAAGCATTACATAATGAAAAGGCTTCGCTCGCTGTGGCTAGATCTGTTGAGTTCGGTATTGTGACGCCTGAGCTGTGAAAATTGAAAGCAGCCGCTGCATCGACAGTAGCAGAGCAACCGCCTCCGCATCCCGACGGATTTTTTAAAGTGTCAACTGAGGTGGCCAAAGAGGCGGCCGATCCGTAACCCTCTGAAATAAAAATCGCCGCGCATTTCAGGCTGCTTGAGTAGGCAGAAACATTAGAGGCTATACTCGTAACGCACGCCTTGGCTT
>JAYVIY010000254.1:0-3642 GCA_043769795.1 Pseudobdellovibrio sp.
GTCTCATTATTGTATTGCAGGAGGAATCTCATGAAAAGAGTTCTTAACTTATTGATTCTATTGGGAATTATTTCAATGGGGCGTTACAATTTTTCTGCCAATGTTAGTGAAGAGGCCACGGCCAAACCTCCGGCAGTGAACAAGGGCCCTGTTTACAATCCTTTAAGGGCAAAACCCTTTGTTAAGTTTACGGCAAAAGTTTGAGCTAACTACTTAGATCTTTTCAATTTTTTCAAATTAATGTACAACATGGCGCTATGCAAAATTACTCAAACTCAATCACCTCACATAGGGTCTATTTAGATTATAATGCGACAACACCTTGTCGGCCCCAGCTTAAGTCGAGATGGCCCGAGTTGATCGAAATTTCAGGAAATCCCTCTTCAATCCATCATGATAGTCGAATTCCTAAAACTATTTTACGTGAAGCTCGGCAAAAAATTTCAAACCTTCTCGATTGTTCTCCATTAGAAATTATTTTTAATTCAGGAGCCAGCGAAGGAAATAGCTCAGTACTTAGGTCTGCATTTGATCATTTCAAAGCCAACCGCAACGAATTTCTAATTAGTCAGGTTGAACATCCTAGTGTTCAGAAAACGGCTGCGTATTTAATTTCTCAAGGTGCCGTCATTCACGCTATTCCGGTAAACAGAAGCGGTCAGATTGATCTTAATTTTATTCAGGAAAAATTGTCTGACAAAACTGCGCTGGTTTCTGTTATGTTTGCTAATAATGAAACCGGCAGCATTTTTCCTATTGAAAAAATCTCAGCGATGGCACATTCGGCCGGTGCTTTAATGCATTCTGATTGTGTTCAGTTGCTGGGGAAGTCGCAAATTGATTTTCAATCATTGAATCTGGATTATGCTACATTTTCCGCCCATAAATTGTATTCGGTAAAGGGCACGGGGTTTTGTTTTATCAGAAAAAGTTCACCGTGGATTTCGCTCGTCCACGGCGGCAACCAAGAGCGCGGACGCCGCGGCGGAACTGAAAATGTAACAGGTATTGCGGCGCTCAATATCGTCTTAGACGAGTTTCAAAATTGCACGAATCAAATTGTCGGTATGCAAGTGCTTCGTGACCAGATGGAAAAAGCAATTTTTGAAAAAATATCAGATGTAAGCATTACGGCCAAAGAATCATTGCGCCTGAATAACACCAGCAGCCTGGTTATTGATAATATTGACGGAGAAACCTTATTGATGTCGCTCGATCTTAAAGGTTTTTCTGTTAGTACGGGAGCAGCCTGCAGTAGTGGGAATCCCGAGCCGAGCCCGGTTTTATTAGCAATGGGGCTGTCAAAATCAGAAGCCCAGAGTTCACTTCGGGTTAGTCTTGGCTGGGATACATCAGAAGCAGATGTAATCAATTTCGTAAATACTTTAGCTTTGATTGTTGCAAAGCTTCGTGAAATTAATTTTGAAGAAAAGAAAAAAACTAATGTTGTCTGATAATAATAATTCAAAATCTAAAGGTCGTGTTTTGGTTGCGATGAGTGGAGGGGTTGACAGTTCGGTTGCGGCTGCTCTTCTCGTTGATCAAGGTTATGAAGTCATAGGTGCCACTATGCAAGTGTGGGATTATAATCAGTGCGACATTACAGAAGGAAACGGTACGTGTTGCTCGAGTATCGATGTTGACGATGCGCGCAGTGTTGCCGACAAAATAAATATTCCATTTTATGTTTTAAATTGCGAAGCAAAATTCAAGGCTTCGGTTATAGATCCGTTTATTAATGCCTATTTAAACGGTCAGACACCGCTTCCTTGTGTGAACTGCAATACCTACCTGAAGTTTGATCACTTGATCAAAAAAATGAAAGAACTTGATTGCGATTTTTTAGCAACTGGGCATTATGCGCAAGTTGTCTTTGATGAGAACGCGAACGCCTGTATACAGACGTCGACCGATGATTGGAAAGACCAAACTTATTTTCTGTTTACTATTGACCCACAAATTGTTTCTAAACTTATTTTTCCGATCGGGCATTTGAAAAAACCTGAAGTTCGAAAAATAGCAGAAGAAAAGGGTCTGGTTGTTGCAAAAAAGAAAGACTCAACCGGTATCTGCTTTGTGGGTAGCAAAGGATATGATCAGTTTATTAAAGAACAGGTCAGTCAAAGTGTACTCAATCTAAAAAAAGGAAAAATAAGAAAATTTCCGCAAGGTGAAGTTATGGCTGAGCATGAAGGTATTCATTTGTATACGATCGGGCAAAGCAAGGGGCTCGGTATGACCCATCATGAAAAACTTTTCGTTATAAAAATCGATGCAATCGATAATACGGTTTGGGTGGGAGAAGAAACGCAGCTGTATTCTTCAGAAGTCGAAGTCATTGAGCCTCATTGGCTTTCTGAAATTACTGATGGTTCTGAATATGAAGTAAAAATTCGATATCAGCACAAAGCCTCAGCCGCGAAGCTGACAAAAACCGAAAGAGGAATTAAACTCACATTTTCGGAACCTCAGCGCGCAGTGGCCCCGGGCCAGGCAGCGGTACTATATAAAAATCAAAAATTGATAGGTGGCGGATGGATAACGCTGAATTAAAACCTATTAATAATCAATATGATTTTGTCGTTCATACTTTCGGCTGTAAGGTTAATACTTACGATGCCGGGCTCATCCAGAAAAATCTGAGTTCCGGTGGTTACAAGTTAAGTTCGAAAAGTCACTCACCTTCAATCCATGTTCTAAATACCTGCGCCGTGACAGCGGAAGCGACCCAACAGGCCGTAAGAATGATTCGAAAGATTAAGTCAAAAGAACCTTTAGCAACCGTCGTTGTAACAGGTTGCGCAGCCCAAGTTGATACGGGAGCCTTTGAAAATTTACCCGGAGCCGATCTGGTTGTTGCAAATTCTCATAAGGGAATGTTGCCGCAGATTATGGATCGCTATTTTAAGAGTGAATCAAAACAAAAAGTTTTCAAATCTAATATTTTTAAAAAAAACGATTTAGAAATTGGTGGAGGAGAAGAGCTATCACATACTCGTAGTTTTTTAAAAATTCAGGATGGTTGCAACAGCTTCTGCACTTTCTGTATAATTCCATACGCCAGAGGAAAAAGTCGATCTATTCCGGTTTCACAATTGGTGGCAAAGATTAATGAGCTGCACCTTTCCGGCATAAAAGAAGTAGTATTAACGGGAGTTCATATCGGTGACTACGAAGATGCTGAATCCGGGAGAATTCACGTCATTGAAGATCTTGTAGAAACACTTTTGATGAAAACTTCCATTTTGCGTATCCGACTTTCTTCACTAGAGCCAATTGAGTTGTCTGAGCGCCTCATTGGGCTTTTTCAGAATGAACGACTCTGTCCGCATTTTCACATGAGTATTCAAAGTGCTAATACTGAGGTTTTGTCTCTTATGAAACGTAAATACGGTGAATATGAAGTTCGCAATAGTCTAGAAATGATTAATGCAAGAGTTACAAATGCATTTGTCGGTATGGATGTCATCGCGGGGTTTCCATCTGAAACTGATGAACAATTTGAAAATACTTATAAAACACTCTCTGAGACACCTTGGACGTGCCTGCATATTTTTCCCTATAGCGAAAGACCGGGCACAAGAGCCGCAGCTCTACCCCAGATTCCTATGATGGTACGTAAAGAGCGGGCACAGCGCCTGC
>JAYVIY010000255.1:0-9626 GCA_043769795.1 Pseudobdellovibrio sp.
TAAAATCAGTGAGCTCGGTTTCATACTAGCCTTTTTTAAATAGATTTAAATATTTTCCGTATCCGGCCGCTTCCATTTCTTCTTTTGCAATAAATTTCATAGCGGCCGAGTTAATACAATAGCGCTTTCCGCCGGCCGCCGGAGGTCCGTCGTCAAATACGTGTCCCAAATGAGAATCGGCATTCATTGACCTGACTTCAATTCGGCTTTGGCTGTCGTTTTCCTGATGAAAAGTAATATTTTCGCTTTCCAGCGCCTTTGTAAAACTGGGCCAGCCCGAGTGAGAATCATACTTATCAACGGAACTGAAAAGGGGTTCACCGGAAATGACGTCGACGTAGATTCCCTCTTTTTTGTTGTCCCAATATTTATTATTAAAGGGAGGTTCAGTGCCGCATTGTTGGGTGACAGCATATTGCTCAGCAGTCAATTCTTTGCGAAGTTTCTGATCATCCGGTTTTTTAAAATTAGACATAGCATCCGCCTTATCTGACTATAGTAATAGCTCCAGTACTTAATTCAAGACTTTTGGCTTTATTCGTGTTGCAATGAGCCCTCTCTCTACTCAATGAAAAAGGATAAATATGGGATGCGCCTGCGGATCAAATAAAAATTTCGATATGTGTTGTGAACCTTTTTTAACCGGTAAGCAAATGCCGGATACTGCCGAACAGCTCATGCGTTCGCGCTACACCGCCTTCACTTGCAAAGACATCGATTATCTTAAGAAGACTCTTGCGCCGGAATCCCGCGAGGATTTTGATGCGGCCAGTACCAAAAAATGGGCTGAGGCGGCAAAATGGAAAGGCCTTCAGATTCTGAGCACTGAAAAAGGCACGGCATCCGATAAAAAAGGCAAAGTTGAGTTTATTGCAACCTACGAAGCAGAAGGCAGTGCACTTGATCACCATGAAGTGGCGCAGTTTCGAAAGAGCGACGCCGGACAATGGCTCTTTGTTGAAGGCGAATCACACACTCATAAAGAAGGCGAAGGGCATCAGCACAATCACGACAAGCCCCAAACAGTTGTTCGCGAAGCGCCCAAAGTAGGACGAAACGATCCTTGCGTCTGTGGAAGCGGAAAAAAATATAAAAAATGCTGTGGAGCCAATGCCGCCTAAATATTTTGATTTTAGAATGATCGTTCTCTGGGCGATTTTTTTAATTTTCATAATTACTTTCGCAAAACTCGGGTCAGATAACATTCTCGATACCAGATTGTATTATACCGCTCATGAAGCGGCAAAATTTTTTAATACTCTGAGTGAAAAAGATGTTTTTCATTATCTGGCGACGGCTTATTTCGATCTGGGATTTATTGTGGTTTACACCGCTATGTTATATTTAAGTATTAAAAGAGTTTTTTACAAAGTTCCGAAATTAAAGTATTTTGCTTTCATTCCCGGTCTGCTTGATTTCTTCGAAACTAAAACATTTATTGAATGCCTCAATATAAATTCGCATGTGGCCGAAAATTATCGCTGGCTGGGTTATCTGACATTATACAAATGGCTGACCGGCGGAATATTACTACTGCTGTTTTTAATTAAATTTTTAAAACTCACGTACGTTAAAATAAAATATCAATACTAATCCAAAATTAAGACTTTGTTACAATACGATTTACAACGACCAACACAATTGCGCCGGCAATTCCGATACCGAAACCGGCTAAACTGAAAGGCGCATAAGTGGGCCAATCAAAAAGTTTTGGAGCCATATAATTTCCTAAAAAGGAACCGGCGAGTCCGGTGCCGATGGTTCTTATCCAGCCAAGGTTTTCACTTCCGGGAATAATTATTTTAGCGCTAACGCCGACGGCCAAGCCTAAGCCGGCCCAGAGTAGAAAGAGCTTACTTATTGGGCTACTAAAAAGAGAATTGAAAATTTCGCTGACATCCATAGGTGACCTTTCGATAGCTGCTGCTGAGAGCTCAGATATAAAATTATTCACTTTGTTTTTTCGTCGGTCAAGAGGGTGGCGTAATGTATATAATTAAGTCACTTTCATTAATTAGGCAGAGTTAAATTGACTTAATACCGGAATTAAAAGAAACCTCTAAAGTGCATTTATTTGGCTTGCTATTTTCATTGCTGGTTTCCTGTGTGTTTTGCTCAGTTACTTGGGCCTATCCGAATTTTATTTCTTATGGTTATAAGTCTTGTTTAACTTGTCACTATAATGGCAACGGCGGCGGTTCTTTGAATGACTACGGCCGTGCGGTTTTTGCTTCCGAATTGACCTCTCGAAAATTCACCGACAAAACCGGTGACCAACTTTCAGAAGAGTCAGGATTTCTTGGTGCTACTGAAATTCCATGGTGGATTCGTCCCGGAATTAAATACCGAGGGCTCGGATTAGTCAGTGACGTGGGTGGCCCAAGGCAAGCAACCCGCTTTATTAACATGCAGGGCGACCTCGATTTAGTTTTTCACTTTAATAAAAAAAATACCTTAAGCTTAGTAACCAACTACGGTTATGTTCCGACTCCGCGCCGTTTTGCCAGCAGTAATGAAACAGCCCCATCGAACTGGATTTCACGAAGGCACTACGTGAGATGGATTATGGATAAAGGTCTTATCATGTATGTAGGATTACTCGATAAAACCTATGGCATTAGGCATCCCGATCACACGGCGGTCAATCGTGGCTTAATCGGCCTCGGTCAAACCGATCAATCTCACGGTATCATTTTGCAAAAAGCCACTGATCAATATGATGTTTCAGCAAACGTTTTTCTCGGAAATCTAAGTCAGGATAAAGAACTACGCCAATTGGGAGTCGCTGCTACCGGAGAATACTATTTTGACAAATCTTTTACTGCCGGCGGTTCGTTTCTGTCTTCTGAAAATGATTTTAAAGCTGAGAAACGTTTAGCATTTTTATCTCGACTGGGTTTTGCCAAGGGCAAGGGCTTCTTGTTTGAATTAGGTATTTACGACAATATGTCAAAAACAACCGTCGATAGAAATAACCGAGGATATTATAACTTTTTGCAGGGTTTGATTTCATTAACTCAAGGTTATAATCTCATCACGACCTACCAGTCGTTTAAGCCGGAAGTCAGTTCCACGACCGGTACTGAATCGAGCAGCTTATCAATGGGCTTTCTGATGTTTCCCTGGAAAAAAACTGAATTCAGAGCTGAACTGGTTAACGTCAGAACTATCGCTCAAGAGAACACCAGCCCCGATCAATGGAATTTTCAAAGTCAGGTTTATGTCGCATGGTAAAAATTCTTGCTAGTTCAATTCTGTTTTTCTTTGTCAGTCTGGCCCACGCCGAATTTGTCGCTGGAGTTTCTTCAAGTTCTTGGCAGGAACTGGTTCCGGTTGTTGTCTCTAACGTCGAAAGCAACGCTCTTACTTCTTTTACCGGGTTAGGCGCGTCGATGGGGTTTCAGCTCAACTTTGCCGAAAGAATTCGTAATATAACTTCGCTCTCGATCTATTCAGGAACCGCCGATGTTCATAAACAGACGAACGCCGTAGCTCCGCGCCGAAATTTTGTTTCTTATTGGCTTTCAGATAAAGTGATCTGGCGATCGACCCGAAGTTTTACTTTCGGACCGAATTTTGTTTTGAATAATCGTAAGATCGATAATTTAGGTTCGGTAACCAGTCTTGGATTATTTCTCGATATTGATTATGAGATTTTTCAGGAAGTGCGTTTGACGCAGTCATTAGGTACTATGAGTGATAGTAAGCAGCTGGCTTATTCTATCGGTATAAATCGAATTTTCTAAGGAATTGAATTGATCCAATCAACAATGGACTGAGTTTCACCAGATGTAAGCGCTGGTCGACCTTGTGATGGCATATTTCTTGGACCGGGGCCGCTCGTTGCTGTCTGGTTCCGGAAATAAATCTTTGAAGCATCGATGTTATGAGCGGAAACAAGTCCTGACTGTACAAAGTCTGATTCGGAATAGCCGCTCCAAGATCCGTGACACTCGCTGCACTTTCTAGCCAGAATCGCGGCTGCCGCATTGAACTGCGTTGATCCTGTTGGTCCACGGAGGTAAAGCGCTCTGTCCTGTGATGAGCTGTTTTCTAGTCGTCCGCAAGCGGCGCTAGAAAGTAAAATAAGTGTTAATAAAAATAATTTCATTATTTTTTCGGTGGAATAGTTGAAGGTTTAACGGGAGCCACTGCTTTAGCTGCCGGAGCAGTCGCTGGCGGAGCAACAGTGGCTTTAGCCGGAGTTACAGTCTTTTCTGGTGCAGCAGTACCTGTGACAACCGGTACAATAACTTCTATTCGAACGTCATCATCTACTCCGATACCTTTGAAACTGATGTCTGAGATTCCGAAACTTGATAGTTTAACAACGAATTCGGCTTTCATTGACTTTCCTGAACTGGATATCTTGTAAGTACCGTTAACGACACTTTCTTTGTCTCGGATTTTAATACGAGCCTTACCTGCACCATTGGCACCGATCGCATCCATTAAAACAGCAGTTGGGTATTTTTTTGTTTCAAGGTATTTATTTTTTGCGTGCTCGTCTCGTAGATCCATTCCGGTCACGAGACTGTTTAAATCAACAATGATGTTTTTTGCTTTATACTTTCCGTCTTGAAAAACAACATTTCCGCTGGTGATTTTCATTTTGCCGACAAAATCGCCCATTGGCGTTAAAACAAAATAAGCTTTTGCTGAGCTTTCCTGCGCTGAAGCGATGTGCGTGATGAGACAAAGACTAAAAAGAAAAAAATATTTTATCATAGGGTTCCCAAATTTTTTCATCAGGAATTAACTCTATCATTTGTGCGGCATAAATCAACAGAATCAAACTCTAATTATTGAGCGCGCCCGCTGTAATCCAATCAAAAATAGCTTTAGTTTCTGCTGCATTTAGGGCAGCGCGGCCTTTTGGCATAGTTAGACGTACAGCCACGGCCGTATACAACGAACTGCTCAATGGCAATGTTCTTTGAACGGTATTCATTGTTGATGCATAGGTTCCGAAGTTGTTTCCCCCTGATAAATTACCAGCGTTATGGCAACCCAGGCATTTTACTTTAAGTATGTTTTCATTAATGCTCGTAAAGGTCGGACCCAGCGGAATAATTGTGTTCGGCGGCAAAGTTCCGATAGTCGGTGCCGTTGAAAAACCTAGAGCGATCCAATCTGAAAGAGCCTGAATATCAGAATAACCAAGAGCTTTACTGGGCGGCATTCTTCCAGCTTGAACTTCGGTAAATAAAACAGATAGAAGAGGTTCATTTGGAACCACCACACCTCGTGCCAGCATTTCATTTAAATTAAGAACGTCGATGCCTCCCGCCTTAATATTTGAATCGTGACAACTTGAACACTGCGTAGCTAAAAGAGTTAAAGCTTTGTTAGTAGCTAATTCTTGCTCGGAAGTTGATGACTGGCTGCTGTAATTCTTTTTACTGGAGCAATTCTGATAAGAAACCAGAACCACAAAACCTGCAAGCACAGCAGTAATTAGTTTTAATTTAGCTCTAATTTTTAAGTCCATTTCTAATCTCCCCTTCGCACGTTCAATATATTTATACAAAAAATATGTTCTTTCTGTTTAGCTAGTTATTTAGGGCTCCCGCTCTAATCCACAGCTCAACTTCTAAAACTTTATCCGGTGTTAAAAATCCATTCAGAGGCATCGGCTTACCTAAAAACTCTGGAGTAGGGTGCATACGAAGATACATTTTACTCGTCAGATCTCCCGGCACCAGAACGCCGTTTTTTATCATCAATTCGTGGTCGGTCATGTCATAGTTACCGGCAAAATCAGTCGAGTTATGGCAAGCCGTGCAATTCTGTCCTAAAATTCCGGAGGTGGTGCTCATCAACTCGCTGAAAGTTAAGGTGCTGCCGTCGGGAATCGGGTTGTCATATTTAGTTAGCGAAAAACTAACCGACTTATTTGCGCCGACATTCACAGTACCCAATACAGAAGCAATTTCAAAAGTCAGAACGCGATTTTGTTCGCGACGAATATCTTTTGAAAAATAGACCCTCAAGGTTTTTGTGCTTTGGCCTGGTCCGAACGAAACCGAACTGGTCGGAAATTTAAAGTCCCAGTCGAAGCGTTTGTAAGTGGCGCCCACATCTTGACGGGCTTTCCCGTAATCTTTTGCTCCTGCTGCGCAAGCGCCGGCCGGGCAGATGGCCGCATAGATGTCTGGTAAACAAGTTGAGCTGGCCACTTTGAACAATGTGTTTGAATTCGTTATCGTACCGGCCGTTCCACACAAATCGGTATTTTCAGCAAGTGTAACAATGATCGGCTCCGCGGCCGGCGATGTTAACGAAATCGAAATATCCATAAAGCCGGTACCTTTTGCTACCAGAATGGTTTTTGGTCCATCTATATTGACCAGGTTAGGAGGTGGCGGTGGCGGTAAAACAACCTGTTTAATTCCTATAAATGAAATGGCAACCATATCTGTAGGGGTTACAACTTTTGGAGCAACCAAAGAGCCAGTCGACATGATCCCGGCAACGTCGTTCAGTGTGCCAGCGCGTATGTCCTTAGAGACATAACTGAAAGTGGTAGGATAGGTCAGCAAAATACCGTTCAGGTTAATAAAAATACCATCTAAGTGAACGTCTACGGTGTTGCTATGAATCACGGGAGAAGAAAAGGTGTAGTAAGTAAAACCGCCTGCATTCAGCAGTCGGGTAACAGTAATTGAAAATTTTGCGCCGGCTATTGAAGGAACGGCGCCGGTTCCTGCAATTCGGGTAAGATCCGTATTGATTGTCCATGTGAGAACTTTTTTATCGCCGGCCTTCTCAAGTCCGATCGTTTGATCGGTGGTTTTTAAAGTGATTTTTTCAATCTGCGTAATTTGTGGAACCGGCACTGCAGTTCCGCTGCAATTAGCAAAGTCCACGATGCCTTTTTGCCACTCAAGTTTTAATTCGTTAATGGTTTGAACGTGTTGTAAGCCGCTATAAGGTGGATTGTGTCCCGAGTTTATGGCATTGTTTGCAACCTTGGTGTAACCGATGAGTTCAAATTCAGAATACGCAAGATTCACTTCAGCGTTTGCGAAGCGGCCCTTTCCCGGGCCGTTCGAGTGGCAGGTAGCACAATTATTAAAGAGAAATTTCTGCCAGCCGCGGGCGTAAAGATTTTTGATTTCCTGTTCGCATAATGTGCCAGTGGCGCCAGTTGGGCCCGAAGGAAGTGTTAATTGACCGCTTTCGGTCGAAGAAGATAATCCTGATGATTGCAGTTGCATCACCGTTTCTGAACTGGATTTACAATTATTAAAAAATAAAATTAGAAAGCCGACTGAAGTGACCAGTCCATACTTCCATACTTTATTATTGACTATATTTCCCACCAACGAACCCCCTTAAACAAAAACCGAAAAAAACCGAACCTATCTGGTAATTAAGTGAATTTTACAATCGAATCTAAATCTGCGCTGGTAAATATTCGTGGCAGATAAGATTCAAATAAATTAAGTTTTCCATTGAATGCCAGATAGTTGGCAAACATTCCGCCAGCTGTTAATTCCGCGCTACCGCCGGTAATGAAAGTTTCGTCTGCGGCCTGACCATCATTGAAGTAACCAACTTGCGAGCCCTTCATCGCGTGAGGTCCTGCAGGATCGTAGCTGATCATGTATGTTGAACCCGCTGAACCGCGATCGCTTGTCCAAGGGCTGCCGGCGATCTGAGAGTCTGCACTAGATACAGAACCGTCAGAGGTTACAACGATAAATACTTTTTTACCGAGTAAAGCCGCAGATTGAATGACCCGCGCTATTACAATTCCGGCTTCTAGGTCTTTTGCATCTCCTGAAGTGCGGGTTCCGTTATGATAGTCGAATCCGCCGATATCTAAATTGACGGTACTTGCGTTTCCGTTCAGTGCATTGAAAATCATCGTAGAAAATACAAAATCTTGCGAACCTTTGTTGCTATTATTGTTTATATTCCAGATGTTTGCAAAAGCGGTATTTCCCAGTGGGTCAATGTTGAGTGATGAGGTATTAGAAATCAAATTGGTGTTAGCGATGTTAGCGCAACCCAATAGACGGGCTAACAATGTACCACCGGTCATATTTGAAATGGCTAAAGCCTGAGTTTCAGAAAGACTCTTCATCGTATTGAAGAGTGCTGACTTCTGCGGAGCATTTAGAGCGGCTAATGAGCCGGTTACGCCCAGCGAACCCGCCACGTCTTCGTAGCGCCCGACGATCAGTGGTGCTGGTGGACGTGTGTAAGCAAAAGTCTGCCCTGCGCCGGTTTCAGTGTTGGATTTACCTAAGTTAGGTAAGAGCTTTCCGTTTAATCCGGCGCTGACAACCAGTCCGGTGATATCAAATTTATTTCCAGAGTTGTCATCCTGAGATCGCACACATGAACCCACGAAATTTGCGTTGGCCAGCGGCAGAACACCGGCCGTACGAATTCCGGTTAACAGGCTCGAATTACCGTAGAAAACTGCTCGATTTGCAAACTCATAAGCTACTGGAAGTGTTGCACCTGCGCCCATTCCCATTTTCGAATAAGAGGCAAGTAATTGACCGCCCTTATCAAGTGGTAGAAAATTGGCCGACATCGCCATGCCACCACTGAGTTTAATACTGACGAACGGGCATAATCCTGTTGCGCCAACGGTGTTACAAATAAGATCTTGAGCTTCAGCAACACCTGAATTGGCGAGCATAGTCACTACACCTGGTAGCACCATTGAACCGCCAAAGCCGATGAGGCCGCTGGATAAAAAATCACGACGGGTCACTGGAGGACCGTGCAATTTTTCAAAAGTTTCAGGTTTTGGTTTAGCCGCTTCTTCTTCAGCTGCTAGTTTAATTTCTTTTGAAGTATCATCAGTTGCGTTTCTTTTTTTCATTTTCCCCACCCCGAGTTAATATTTTTTAAATTAGTTTAACAATGCGTCCAAGCTAGATAGCATCGACGTACACAAAAGCAGCGCCGATTTTCTAGCGGCTAAAGTTTCAGAAGCGCCCACAGAAGAAGAAATCATGTTTAATAGAATTCCACGTTCGCTGCTTGACTCATTTCGCTGCCAGCAAGAAAGCGCCAGCTTTGTAATGGTGTCAGACAACTGAGAATTGTTCGGTATTACATTTCCGGCCATTGCATAACCGGTAAACAGGCGGGCTCCTGAAGTGGCCTCCTGATCTATTAAATCATTACAAATCTCACCGGCAATACTGGCTACAGCCATCATCATTGGTCCGGTTACGGTCGCCGCAGTACCATAAGTTGAAATGGCTCCTTTTTTCTGCTCATACATGGCCATGGTCTTTTCGCTTGGCAGTGCCAGACCTGAGCACGCAGATAATTGATCAACAACTTGCTTAGAGTAAACCAAAGACACCGTGCGGGCGCCTTCAATAATAGGCATATCAGATGACGTCGTCGAAACCGGAGTTACAGCAGATAAACTTGAGCTATTGACCACATCCGCAGATTGTGAACGGCTGCAACCGTTACCAATATAGGTCAGAACGCCTGTTGCAAAAAATATCGATAACACCAATATAAATTTCGATTTATATTTTCTCATGTCTAATTTCCCCCTAAACATTCTTTTGAAGTTACAATTTTTTCAAACAAATACTTTAAGTTGTAGTTTCGTTTAACAGCTGCTTTATCAGAAAACTCCT
>JAYVIY010000256.1:0-3631 GCA_043769795.1 Pseudobdellovibrio sp.
GCGCACGTCGCAAAAGGCCTTTCAAGGGCTGGGAAGTGACGCCTTTGAACTAATAAAAAAAGTAAAAGCGCAAGTTGGCTTGCCACTGATTTCTGAAATTACCGATATTCGCCAAATCGAAGAAGTGGCTTCAGTGGTTGACGCTTACCAGGTCGGCGCTCGCAATATGCATAACTACGCACTATTAAAAGAACTCGGAAGACAGCCAAAACCGGTTTTACTTAAACGTAATTTTTCGGCCTTCATCGACGAATGGCTCAAAGCTGCCGACTACATTACGTCTAATGGCAACACACAGGTTATTCTTTGCGAACGCGGCATACGTACTTTTGAAACGGCGACCCGTAATACCCTTGATCTGAATGCCGTCGTCTATGCCAAAAAACACTCTGGCCTGCCTGTTATTGTTGACCCGTCTCATGCGGTGGGAATTGCGGATTTAGTGCCGCAACTTTGTTACGCAGCGGCTGCGGCCGGAGCCGACGGAATCATGGTCGAAGTTCACCCGAAGCCTTCAGAAGCGCTTTCAGACGGACCTCAGGCCCTGACTTTTAATGATTTTGACGTGATGATGCGACAACTTAAAAAAGTGCTGTTTGCTTTTGACCGAGGTCTTAATATTATATGAACTCTTCACCGAATCCGGAAATCATTCGATCGATGTTTTCTAAAGTGGCTTCAAAATATGACCGCGCAAATTCAGTTTTATCGGTCGGCATTCACCACTTGTGGAGAAAAAAATTGGTTGCCTTATCGAAGGCAAAAGCCGGAGATAAAGTTCTCGACTGCGCCACAGGAACCGGAGATCTGGCCATTAGTTTCAAAAAAGTCGTTGGCTTTTCCGGCGAAGTCAAAGGCACCGATTTCTGTGCAGAGATGCTCGAAACCGCTCCATCAAAAGCGCAGGAAAAAAACCTTTCAATTGAGTTTGAACAGGCTGATGTCACTCAACTTCCTTACTCAGATCAAATCTATGACATCGTAAGTATCTCTTTTGGTATCAGAAACGTCAGTGATCCGGTCAAAGCTCTTACTGAAATGGCAAGAGTAACAAAACCCGGAGGGCGCGTGATGGTGCTGGAGTTCGGCCAGATGCAGACTCCGCTTATCAAAGACGTTTATAATCTCTATTCAGAAAAAATATTACCTAAAATCGGCGGCTTCGTTACCGGACAAAAAGAAGCTTACGATTATCTTCAGAAATCGTCAGCTGCATTTCCTTGTCGCGAAGGATTTTTAGAATTGATGCGTCAGTCGGGTCGCTTTTCTGAAACCAGCTTTTTTGCTGTCAGTTTTGGTATTGCGTACATTTATATTGGAGTTGTTAAGTAGTTTAAGTTTAGGTTTTTAAATAGAGTCGGGGGTAACTTATGAAGCTGTTAATATTGACCTTGGTTATTTTAAGTACAAATTTACTGCAGGCCCAAGAGTTGCCTCTCTACTACGGAAATGATTTTTTAACCGGCTATCAAGATCACTCACTTAAAAACGAAGAACTAAAAACCAAACTTTTTGAAATTCTGAGCGGCGGACACGTCAAAAAAGCAAATGCACCCGATGACATTGTTGCCAGCTGTGCATCAGCTAGTACAGATGAGGCGGCCGGTTCAAAGTGTGTTGAACATCTGGCTCTGGGCTACACCAAGGCCCGCGAAAAACTTTTCGGTCTTCTGTATCTGAAAAATTTAGATAATATTTACTCAGTTAAAGATGTTTATTGCGAAAGAACTTACACTGACGCCGACTTCGGTGGCACGCCCACTCTTGGCCCTGATTTAGTTCCAAGTTCGGGAAATTTGGTTAATACAGAACACACCTGGCCTCAGAGCCGTTTTACCGGAAGATTCAATCGCGAAATGCAAAAATCAGATCTTCATCATTTATTTCCGACCGACTCAGAAATGAATGGCCGCCGTGGCTCACTTCGTTTCGGTATCGTCGTTGAAGAGGTCGAAAAATTAAAGTGCCCGATGAACCACATCGGTCATCAGGCCGACGGCAATATTATTTTTCAGGTGCCGAAGGCTCAGGAAGGTAACACAGCCCGCGCGATATTCTATTTTGCTACCCGTTACCAGATGAAGATTTCACCTTCTGAAGAGGCGGCACTCCGTCAATGGAACAGCGAAGATCCGGTAGATGCCGAAGAGTTCACTCAGAACGAACAAATTGAAGCGTTACAGGGAAACCGAAATCCATTTATTGATTTTTCTGATCTGCTTAGCCGGGTTGAAAATTTTCAGTAAAACCGATTCAAAATAATACAAATCAGGCCTTTTGGCTTAGCAAAACAAAAATTCAAATGTTGGTGTTAAAAAACCGATAAATCAGCTATGAAAAAATATTATTTTATTTTTGGAATACTGGGTTTGCTGGTCGGTTATTTTTCAAAATCAGACTTCTGGTTTGAAGACGGTCGCGATATCTATTTTCCGATTACTAAGGCACAGCTTAAAAAGAAATCTTTACCTCCAGCAGCGGCAACGACCCCAGTTTCTGCAGTCATTCAAAATAACGGAGTTCAGGCCGCTTCGTCACCTTCGATTGTCGAATTAGATAAACTTTCTCAGGCCGAATTATTTCATGAACTTTATAATTCAAAAATATTGCAGAGCAAAACCACCCAGGCTGTCTATTTCGAAAAAATAAAGAATCGATTTCAAACTCAATATCCGGCTGCCGTCAAAGAAGAACACCGAACCGGCTATGAAAAAGAAGTGGCCAATCGCCTAGGCATTCTGAGAGCCATGTCTCATTTTTGGCCGACCCCGCGTGAAGTTTCAGTCAACAAGGTCGAACTTAAAAAATTCTTTCAGGAGATTGCCAAAAATAAAAATGAAAATTTTATGATAAGGCGACAGGCTATAAAAAGTTGGCTCACTTTCGGAAATTCGGTTTCACAGGGTGAAAAAGAGCAACTGTTCGGAACCGCAGATTCTCGATTATTACATTTGGTGTCGTTGTCAGATGAAGCCCTTATTCAGTCTTTAGCCGAAAGTGCGGAATAAAATGCTTAAATTTTTTCCGCTGTTTTTAGTTTGTTTCTCATTGGCTTATTACTTTACCGACAACAGCTACACGCCGGGCTCTTTTGCGCGAGAACCCAGTTCCGTTGACGCTAAAGCAACCCGCAACAGTTACGCGAATCTGCCCTGCCCTACTGAGGCCGAATTTATGGCGTGGTCTAAAGAATTGAATATGGAACCGATTGAAGGCGCAAGCCTTGATGCCGGCTGCAAAATGAAGAATTATAGAACTCAAATGGGCCAGGTTTTAGCTTTAGCGAAACAGATCAAATTTAACTTTCCGAAAAACTGGGCGCCCTCGGTGCAACCGGAAATCAGCAGTTCTTATGATTACATCAGAAAGAATACGAACCAATTACGAATTGATCTTACGCAAACCAGTTCAGTGGCACGCAATTTCGTTGCGAGGCGCCAGATCGAATTGGGCGGGTTGTTCTTTAAAGAAGAACCACTCGAGGCCATCAGTGTTTTAATTCACGAAGCCAGACATTCTGATCCGCGTGATCAAGGACACACTAACTGCAACATCGGCGATATCCCAAAAACTCAAGGTGGCTGCGACCCCTATTTTTCAAACAAGGCTGAAGATGCCGGCGCTTACGGCT
>JAYVIY010000257.1:0-9597 GCA_043769795.1 Pseudobdellovibrio sp.
ATCATGAAAAAAGACATCTGCGGATAGTTAGACTTAAGTCTGGTCATTTCTTCCACGATCAACTGAATGTTTTTAGGGTCATCGTCGCTCATTCCGAAACGGTGATGCGGGCTCATTCCGTAAAGTTCAATTGCTTTTTCAACTGAAGCGCGAATCGCCCTTTGTTTTAGTTCGGCAATTGAAAACTTAAGATCCGGATCTCCTAGATGAGCTCGGACCTGTTTATTACTGACCGCATAAACACTTAAATAATTAGGTTCTGCCGGTAAATGTCCGGCTTTAATAAATTCACGCACGCCGTCCTGAATGGTATGAGCATTATGGCCGCGAGCGGTTATGACGGAAACCGGTCTTTGATTGAACGTCGCATGGTAAAAACAATGCCATGATGGCCCCTTCCACTGCAGGTCGGGGAGTCGTAGCGCCTCTTGAACATCTTCTATGAAAAGTTGCTTTTTACCCTGCAGCTTTTCAACGTCGGAAATTTCAAGATCACGGAAGTTTCTGAACGACCCCGTGATGTCTTCATAGCGAATTTCATAGTCCAGATAGGGCGGAGTTTTTCCGATTGTTGAGTGATGCAAAGCCCACTCAGAGCTTGAAACAAACAGCTCATCTCCCGTAATTTTATGAAAGAGCACCAGTGAAGTTGTAAGAAAAGCAATGTTATCGTCAAAATCAAAAAAATAGAAACTTCGCCCGCCTCGATGATAATTGCGGTCGGGCTCTTTTAATCTGGTTTCGCCTAGTTCAAGCTGGCCTTTAATAGAATTAGGTTTTCTGTCTTCGCTCATCTAATTTCTTTGTCTTTTTTACGACAACTTTCTTGACAGTTGGGGCCTCTACTTTGGCTTTCGATGAAATCTTTTTTGCTTTGCTGGCCTTGGTTTTTCCGGCTTTTTTAGCAGTGCTCGCGCCGAGTTTTTCGTTAACCAGAGTAAATGCAATTTCAGGAGTTAACTGCTCTACAGTGGTGCCTTCAGGAAGACCGATGTTGGTTTTTCCGGCTTTCAAATAGGGCCCATAAGGCCCGTTGAACAAACTGACAGTAACATCGTGATTTGGATGCTGTCCGAAATCTTTAATAGCAGCAGCTTTGCCCCGACCCTTTTTGGGAAGCGCGAGTAAATCGAGTGCTTTCTTCAGGTCCATAGTAAAAACCGTTTCGGTTTTCGGTAGCGAACGATAATCGCCATCGTGAAGCACAAAAGGTCCGAATCTTCCGATTCCTACCTTTACATCTTTCTCGGAAGTCGGGTGAGCACCCAGAGTTTTCGGCATGGATAAAATCTCAAGCGCCATTTTAAAATCAACGGCACTTGGCTCTACACCCGGCGGCAATGATCCGCGTTTTATTTTTTCATCATCGCTTTCACCGAGCTGAACATAAGGGCCGTAGCGTCCGTTCAGAACATAGATCTTTTTACCAGTGACCGGATCATTCCCTAGAGAATCGGCACCTTTGATTTTCTGATCAATCAGTTTTTCAACATGGGCGGTGGTAATATCTGCCGGCGCCTCAATTTCAGGAATAGACGCACTGACATTTTCGCCATCGCGCTTGGTTTTCACATAGGCACCGTAACGGCCCACGTGAAACTCATATTGATCCAAGCCTTCAAGTTTTATCGAACGGGCTTCTTCAGGGTTAATCTTATCCTGCTGCGCTTCTACGTTAGCACGCAGTCCATTCGGTCCATGATAAACACTCTTTAAATAACTCTCCCAATTGAGATCACCGTCAGCAATATGATCGAGAGACTGTTCCATCTCGGATGTGAAACCTAAATCAACATATTGGGTTAAATGCTGGGATAACAAATTTGAAACCACCATCGCCGTAAATGTCGGAATAAGCGCATTTGCATTTTTGCGAACATATCCTCTATCAATAATTGTTCCGATTACACTGGCATACGTCGACGGACGGCCGATTCCTTCTTTTTCCATGGTTTGGACCAATGAAGCTTCTGTGAAGCGCGCCGGGGGCTTTGTTTCATGCGAAGTCGGTTCAATTTTATTCAGTTTTAAAGTTTCATTGATTTTGAGCTGCGGAAGTTTAACATCTCGCGATTCAAGATCCGCGTCAGGATCATCACTTCCTTCGACATAGGCGCGCAAGAAACCCGGAAACTCGATGGTTGTTCCGGAAGACGAGAAGACGGCGTTTCCGGCAGCGATTTTTACACTCACCTGTTTTTGTTTGGCATCAGTCATTTGCGATGCCATCGTTCGCTTCCAGATTAAATCATACAATTTAAATTGGGTTCCGGTTAAGCCGGTTTCGTCAGGATCCTGAAAGGAAATGCCCGCTGGTCGGATAGCCTCATGGGCTTCCTGTGCACCTTTTGCTTTTTTACCTTCGTAGGATCTTGGCGTTGCAGGTAAATAATCATTACCGTACTTTTTCAAAATAGATTCTCGGGCCGCATTGATTGCTTCCTTCGACAAATTCGTCGAATCTGTTCTCATGTACGTAATAAAACCCTGCTCGTAAAGTTTTTGCGCAACCTGCATTGTTTCGCGCGAACTCAGCCCTAACTTTCGATTAGACTCCTGTTGTAAAGTTGAAGTAATAAACGGCGGATAAGGTCTTCTCGTTATAGGTTTTTCATCAACTTCTGTAACGATCCAGTTTTTACTCTGAATTTCATTGAGAACATTCTTGGCAAGAGTTTCATTTAAGACGACCAGATCTTTTCCGACAATCAACTGCCCGGTCAATCCGTCAAAATCTTTACCTGTAGCAATTTTCCTATTTTCAAAACTCATTATTTTAGCTTCAAAGGGCTGTGTCGCCTTTTCAAGTTCGGCTAACAGACTGAAGTAAGTTGATTTCTTAAAACGAATTCGTTCTTTTTCGCGATCAACAACCAATCGGACGGCCACGGATTGCACACGACCCGCAGAAAGTCCGAAAGCCACTTTTTTCCATAAGAGCGGAGAAATCGTGTAACCAACTAAGCGGTCAAGCACACGTCGCGCTTCCTGGGCCCGAACCAGATTGTAATCAATTTCGCGAGTCTCTGTTAAAGATTTCTGTATAGCTTCTTTGGTGATCTCATGAAAGACCATTCGCTTTGTCGGAACTGTGGGTTTTAGCACCTCGAGCAAATGCCAACTGATACTCTCTCCTTCGCGGTCTTCGTCCGTCGCCAGATAAAGTTCGCTAGCATCAAGAAGTTTTTCTTTAAGATTTTTTATGACCTTTACTTTGTCTTTGGGTACGCAATAAAGAGGCTCAAAATGTTTATCGACATTAACACCCAACTGGGCCCATTTTTCTTTTTTTACTTTTTCCGGAATGTCTTTCGCCGACTGCGGAAGATCCCGGATGTGCCCCATACAGGATTCAACAACATAGTTACTACCCAAAAATTTACGTATTGTCTTGGCTTTAGTCGGTGACTCGACGATGACGAGCTTAGTCCCTGATCCAGAATTTTCGTTTTCACGAGATGATGCTTTCTTCACTATATGTATTCCTCTACACTATTAAAAAACACTGATTTTGCGGAAAGCACAATGAAAAATTTAACTGATTTCAATTCTAAGATCGAGTTTGTACTGACAGATATAGACGATACTCTTACGACTGAAGGCCAGCTAGAAGCTCAATCCTACGAGGCGCTTTGGCGCTTACACGACGCAGGTCTTAAAGTAATTCCGATCACCGGACGACCGGCCGGTTGGTGTGAAATGATAGCCCGTTTTTGGCCGGTCGACGGAGTTGTCGGAGAAAATGGCGGATTCTATTTCAGATATGCTGCTAATAAGGGCGAAAAGAACAAGAAAATGCAACGTTGGTTTTTTACAGACGAAAAAACAATTAGTCAGAATCGCGCAAGACTTTCAATAATCGAAAAGGAAATTTTGGCAGAAGTTAAAGGTGCCGCTGTGGCTTCCGACCAATTTTGCCGTCTAATGGACTTAGCTATCGACTTCTGTGAGGATGTCGTTCCGTTACCGGAAAAAGACGTCCAGCGCATCGTCAGTATTTTTGAGAAGCATGGCGCCCATGCAAAAGTCAGTTCAATTCATGTCAATGGCTGGTTCGGAAACTATGACAAGCTCACAACAATTTTTCAGTTTTTAAAAAATGAATTCGATTTAAGCGAAGAAACCGCTCTTAAAAAATGCATCTTTGTTGGTGATTCACCTAATGATGAACCTCTATTTGCAAAACTTCCGCACTCTTTCGGTGTTGCCAATATCCGAAAATTTGCAGGAAAAATGAAAACGCTTCCTGCCTATGTGGCCCAGTCTGAGGGCGGCGCTGGATTTACAGAAATTACTAATAGAATATTAAAAATAAACAACTAAGGAGAAACAACATGAGACATTTTATAACTTTACTGGCCTTACTGATCACGTTCGACATCGCCCACGCACAGAGTTTTAAGGTCATTAAAATTCAAGGCAAAAAAGCTATTGTTGAGGTGAATGACCCAACTCTTGTTACGTTGAATCAGACCTACAATGTAGGATCAGATTCAGGAGCTTCGTCGACAAGTTATGTCAGTAGCTCTGGTGGAAAAAGAGAACACGGTATCGCGGCCAGCTTTTCGTTTCTAAGCCAATCTTCACCGACCGCTTCTTCTATGACCCTTTCAGGAACTTATCTTTGGAACTTTAAAAAGTGGGAGGCCGGCCCAAGTTTAGCCCTGTCAAATGTCAGCGCGGGCGGAGTCACGGCAAACTCAACGACAATTGGTGGCGTCGGCTTCTGGAATTTCACTGAAAACCGACCCGGAGCAGACAAGATTTTCAGTATTACCGGAGGACTATCGGTTACAAGCGGTTCTGGAACATCAATTACCAACCTCAGCGTTGGACCGAACTATCGTTTGTTTATGCTCAGTCAAGATCATTGTTTTTCAATGTCGGCACTTTACAAAATGGCGCAGTCCTCGGGAACCACAGCTTCAGGTTTTGAGTTAGCTGCAGGCATAGCCACTTATTTTTGATTAAGTGGCCCCGTGTAAATTACTCCTGTCAAAAAAACTAACATCTAGCATAAACACGGCAGATCAACTAACTTGTTTCTCTATAGGGTGATACTTTCACGCGCACTGGTCACGGCTTCATTTATCCTTCTATAGGTTACTGCAAACTATACCATGGGAAAAAAGTGATGTTCGCATAACCCGAAGTCGTTGATCAGGCTTTTTTTGAAACACTGTTTAAACAAGACTTCAGTTAAAACTAGCCTCCCAATATAATCAGTGAAACAATATAGTAATAGTGACATGGACTCTCGAGGAGGAACAGTGGCTAGCATCTTGGTCGTCGACGATTCGCAAATGGTTAGAAAAAAACTTCGAATGGCACTTGAGGAAAAAGGTCACACCATCTTCGAAGCTATTGACGGATTAGACGGTCTTTCGAAAGTAGAAGAAAACAAAGGTATTCAATTGCTGATTGCCGACGTAAATATGCCCAACATGAACGGCGTTGATATGTGTTTGAAAATACGCCAAGACGAAAAAAATGCAAATATCAAAATTTTCATCCTCACAGCCGAATCAAGTCCCGAAATGAAGGCAAAAGCTAAAGAAGCTAAAATCACAGCTTGGATTTTAAAACCTTACGACATCGAAAAGCTCTTAGCAGCTATCGATAAAATCCTAACTAGATAAATTTTCATTTAGCCTGGCTTAGATTATCAATATTAGAATTTCTTTATAAGATCTTAACAAGTTGCCAATGTTGCCAAATCTCTCATAATTAAACGACTCAAAATAACATGAAAATGGCATCTAATTCGCTCAGGCTAATCCTGAACTCAACGCTACAAATTATTTTTTAAATCCAATACAAAGGTACAGTTTGGCCTTCGGGCTCCCGATTAGTTAATAACTGAAAAGAGACTTATGTGAAGTGTCTTAAAAAAGGAAGTACTTAATGCCGGTAGCAAGACCAACAGATTTTCCGCAAATAGCTCTTGAAGATAACCTAATGATTAATCTTTCAAATGGTGTTGGCGAAACCTTACAGAAGATGGCAAACGTAGAATGCACCTTTGAAAAGGCCTTTACAGATAAAACCTGGACTCCGCCCGAAGGTTTTTCGGTTTTTCTAGATGTAGAGTCTCCTCCATCGCACGGGCAGATCAGATTTCATTTTTCGCATAAAGCCCTCATCAAACTTTACAACAACATTATGAATGAAACGTCTGTACCGGTAGAAAGCCAAGTCTTAGACTGCTTGGGCGAATTTTCAAATGTCAGCTATGGGGTTGCAAAACGAAAGCTCAATGGCGACGGGTATTCACTGAACATGGCTTTACCACATGCAAGCACCAGCAATGACATTCCGAATGTCGTATCGACTAAGCCTAAAACGATTATCCCATTTAATATTTTTGAAGAGAAGTGCTACATCGAAGTGGTTATTTTATCTAATTAATTGAGCTTAAAATCAGTAAACTTTACTTTTATAAATCAATGTTTCAGGATTTTCATCGCTCCAGATGTAATGATGAACACTTCCATTAGAAAAGACCTGCAGATCCCAAGGCAAACCCACCCCAAATACATAGGTTAAAGCTCGCATAATCATACCGTGGCTGAAAATGGCAATGGTATTACGATTCGAATTCTGAGCGATGTCTAAAAAGACATGACGGGCTCTGATCATCATCTGCCTCTTCGATTCACCATTAACAAAATGAAAATCGAGCAGGCGCTCTTCGTAGGATCGCCATTTAGTAAGGCTATGCTCCCCGAACTTACCGATAATTTCGTCGTGTGTGAGGCCTTCAGCGTCGCCTATGTTGGTTTCACGCAGGCGATCATCTTTTTGAATTGTGAGTTTCAAATCCTGAGTTGCCAACTCAGCCGTCTCGTAAGCCCTTGAAAGCGAACTCGAGTAGACAGATTCAATTTGCAGCTGTTGCATTACAGAACGAAGCTTGAGTGCCTGCTCTCGCCCTGTTTCGTTGAGCTGAATATCTGTCTGGCCCTGAAACCTCAGATCTTTATTCCAATCGGTTTCGGCGTGTCTGACAACGTATATATTTTTAAGCTTCAAAACTACTTCTTATTAGCTTTGATCATTCTTTTTTTCTTAGTGATTCTCTTTGCCTTGTGACGTGCACTTTTATTTTTTGCGTTCTTTTTCTTTCCACCGATTTTTAAAGCCATTGAGAACTCCTTATTGTTATCAAAATATGAATTTTAAAACTAAATATAACTACTTCTTAGTATTACCTTGGTTTAGCAAAGCTGCAAACGGATTATTAAACGGATTCGTCGGACGCTGAGGCTGGCTCTGGCGATTGTCGTTTCTCGCAACATTTTTGCTCGGCTCAAACTTGGGCGCCGGTTGAGACGGATCTCGCGGCTTATAGTCGCCCTTCTGCTTGTTAAATCCGCCACCTGCTCGGGGCGCCTCACCTCGCTGCTGAGCCTGCGGCGGCCTTGGCTCGCGCTGCTCGCGAAATGTCTTATGCTCAGGAGATGCTTCTAACTTCATCGAAAGTGAAATCTGATTCTTTGCCTGATCAACTTTTAGAACTTTGACGACAACCTGGTCTCCGGGGTTTACAACTTTCCGCGGATCATCAACGAATTTGTGTGCGATTTCAGAAATGTGAACTAATCCGTCCTGATGTACTCCAATATCAACAAAAGCACCGAAGTTAGTCACGTTAGTGACCAGACCCGGGCATATCATTCCTTCTTTCAGATCTTTAACTTCAAAAATGTCGTCTTTAAAGTTAAAGACTTTGAATGGGTCTCGAGGATCACGGCCCGGTTTTTCAAGTTCTTTTAACAAATCTTCAAACGTGTACTCACCGACAATAGTGGCCCATTTGGTTCTGGCATTAAGTAGTTTTTTTGCGCCATCGCCGACCAGTTCGTTGATATTAGCGCCCACATCTTGAGCCATGTCGCGAATTGCACTATAGCGCTCGGGATGAATACCCGTTGAATCCAGAAATACTTTGCCGTTTAAAATTCTTAAAAATCCTGCGGCCTGTTCAAAAACCTTTGTCGTAAAACGAGGAACTTTCAAAAGCTCAGAGCGTTCCTGAAACAGACCATTTTTTTTTCGATGCTCAGTGATCGCTGTAGCGAGCCCTGGCCCGATTCCCGCAACATAAGATAACAACGACGAAGAGGCTGTGTTCACATCTACGCCCACGTTATTAACACAACTTTCCACAACGGCTTCAAGTCCCTTTTTCAGAGATGATTGATTCACATCATGCTGATATTGTCCGACACCGATCGACTTCGGATCAATTTTAACCAGCTCAGCCAAAGGATCCTGCAAACGTCTTGCAATTGAAATCGCCCCTTTAACAGTTAAATCCAAATCCGGAAATTCAACCCGCGCCACATCACTGGCCGAATAAACTGAGGCACCTGATTCATTAACCATAATAATAGGTATCTCTTTATCTTTACCCAGCTCTTTAAGAACTTTTTTAAGAAACATTTCGGTTTCGCGTCCGGCCGTTCCGTTCCCCACAGCAATGGCTTCAATTTTTATCTGCTTCGTGACTTCACCGATCAGGGTCTGAGCCTTTTTATCCATTCCTTCGCCGAGAATGTGCATAACTGTGTGAGAAACATAGTTTCCACCTTTATCAACCAGCGCAACCTTGCTACCAGTGCGCAAGCCCGGATCTATTCCCAGCACACATTTTGGTCCGTACGGAGAACCCAACAAGACCCGTCTGACATTTTCGGTAAACACCTTTATTGCGTGCTCGTCCGAATTTTCTTTGAGCTTCGCATGAACTTCGTTTTTCACCGAAGGAATTACGTAGACATTCAGTGCCAAGCGGGCCGATTCTTTGAGGTAAGTTCCAACTGCATTGTCCGGAGTGCTCGTGGCATACCTTTCGTAAGTTTTCAAAAGCATCTCATCGTCGGCACCTATATCGATGCTAAGTTCTTCCTCTTCCCAACCGCGTTTCATCGCCATATAGCGATGTGAAGATTTTTCTTCCAGTAGATTTTTTACCGGCTCAGAATAGTCTTTTGAATACATTTCATATTTTGAATTAGGTTTGTAACCTTTAGCGATTTTTGCAGACAATTTCCCTTGCTCGAAATAATTTTTTACTACCTGCTCCCGCAAAGCTACATCATTCGCAATTTTATCTACGATGATATCTTGCGCGCCCTTAATGGCATCCTCATAAGTAACAATTTTCTTTTCTGGGTTAATAAAGTTTTTGGCTTTAATTTCCATCGTGTCGGTGCTTGTTAATTTTGCATGGCCCACGTCCCAGATCCAAGTCGCCAATGGCTCGAGACCGGCTTCTCTTGCGATGGTGGCCTTGGTCTTTTTCTTTTTCTTGAATGGTTTGTAAATCTCTTCAAGTTCGTTAAGGTTCCACGAAAGCTCAATCCGCTTCTGCACTTCAGGAGTTAAGTTATTCTGCTCACCGATTTCCTTAAGTAGAAATGCTTTCCGCTTAACAACTTCAAGATAGGTTTCGTTGGCTTCAATGACATTGCGAATCTGCACTTCATCCAGATTGCCGGTCTTTTCTTTACGGTAACGGGCGATAAAAGGCACCGTTCCGCCTTCTGCAGTTAGTTCGAGAACAGCCGCTGCTGATTTAAGTGAAATACCTTG
>JAYVIY010000258.1:0-21971 GCA_043769795.1 Pseudobdellovibrio sp.
GAGAGTTTCTATTTTAAATCTACGAGATTAGAAGAAAAGCTCAAATTGCTTGATATTCTTCCGGTTGCAGAGCTCGTCGTCGAAGAAAACACGGAAGAATGGATCAAAAGAACTTCAGAAAAATGCGTTGTTTCAGTTCATAAAATCACTAACTCCGATTCAAATACCCGGCTTTATGAATATGTTAAATTGCTTTCGAATAAAGAACTTTTACTCATCTTGAGACCCTTCGAAGAAAAGGAATTTGAACATCGCCTTCAGCTCTCGCAGACGACGCTACGGCATCTCGAAATTTTTTCCAATTACAAAGGCGAAGCTCAGGGCTCGCTTTACAATGCAATAAATCGAACGCGCACGTCATCAGGAGCAAGGTTGCTTCGTCAGTGGCTTTACTTTCCGCTGCGAAGTAAGAAGCAGATTAACGCACGATTTGATCAAATTGATCAAATTCGTGAGCATATGCTCGAACTTAAAAAAATTCGGGAAGCTCTTTCCGGAATGGGTGATATTGAACGAAGACTTGGAAAAATTGCGCAACCACAATGTAATGGCCGCGATTTAATCGCCTTAGCGAATTCTGCTCTAGCGGGTCTTAGTGCCTTGAAGTGGTGTTCAAAGTTTTATAAGTTCAGTGAAAACAGTGATGTTTCGGAGTTGGCAAAGGCAATCAAAACTAGAATCAATGATGAGGCTCCGCTCAGCGTTAAACAGGGTCATATTATTAATAAATCTTTTTCAAATGAGCTCGATGAACTCATCGAGCTTTCGACAAATGCAAATACTTTGGTGGAGAATCTTGAAAAGGCCGAGAAAGAAAAAACCCAGATTTCATCATTAAAAATCAGATATAATAATGTGTTCGGTTATTACATCGAAATCACTCATCTGCATAAAGATAAAGTGCCGGCAAGGTACCAAAGAAAACAAACTTTAACTAACGCTGAAAGATATTGCACTGATGAGCTGATCGAGCTTGAAAAGAAGGTATTGTCAGCTCAGGTAAAGCGTTTTGAACTGGAATTCAGTTTATTTGATGAGTTAAGAAATCAGATATTAAATAATTCGAGCACATTTCTAGCTTTGGCGCAGACCTGCAGCGAACTGGATGTTCTTTCTAGTTTTGCGTGGCTGAGTCTAGAAGAAAGCTATGTGCGTCCGCTTTTCGTTGAAGAGAAGAAGCTTAAACTTGAAAATTGTCGTCATCCGGTCGTCGAGCAATTCGCGCGAGGCAAGTTTGTAGCTAATAGCATTGATCTTAATTCGGCAGATTGCCTGCTTATTACCGGTCCGAACATGGCCGGTAAATCGACCCTCATGCGACAGGTGGCTCTTTGTGTAATCATGGCTCAGGTCGGATGCTTTATACCAGCCAGTAAGGCAAGCCTTTCAATTTATGATGCCATCTATACGCGAATCGGAGCCAGTGATCAGCTTTCGGAAGGCTTATCAACTTTTATGGTTGAAATGACCGAAACCGCGCAGATGTTGAAAGCCGCAACTCAGAACTCTCTCCTTATTTTGGACGAAGTTGGTCGCGGCACAGCTACTTTTGATGGCATGGCCTTGGCGCAGTCAATTCTTGAATTTAT
Source organism: Pseudobdellovibrio sp. (assembly GCA_043769795.1). Taxonomy (GTDB): domain Bacteria; phylum Bdellovibrionota; class Bdellovibrionia; order Bdellovibrionales; family Bdellovibrionaceae; genus Pseudobdellovibrio. Next base: position 1,590 of record JAYVIY010000258.1, read on the forward strand.
TTTAACTCATTTAAAGACTCACGTATTCTTTGCGACTCATTACCATGAGCTAACTGACTTAGATAAAAATTTTACGCAGATCAAAAATGTACACATGAAAGTGCTAGACCGAAAAGACGGGCAAATTGAGTTTTTACACGTTTTGATGAGTGGCCCGGCCGGCAATAGTTACGGAGTAAAAGTTGCCGAATTGGCGGGAATACCTATTGAAATTACGTTACGTGCGCAAACTTTGTTAAACCAGCTTGAAATGACAAAATCTCAGACGGTAACTTCAATGCAGACTCAAATGTCGCTGTTCGATCAAATGGATGAATCGAAAAATAAAGTGTTTATTGATGAATTAAAGAAATTTCCGATACAGAAATCATCACCTCTTCAGGCCTTGAATAAAATTGCTGAGTGGCAGGAAAAACTCAATTAGCCGGAGTAAGTTAACTGAGCGGATATTGTTAGTGGTAATTCAGTAAAGAAAACGGCATCTCAAGTTTAATGGATGCACTAATTAATAGGATGTACTAATTAACGGCTTTCGGTTCTTGTGGCTTTTTCTCTGGAGCTCCTGCTTCAGTTCCTTTGTGTTCGCGCCAATTGTATTCACTGCCTTTAATAATTCGGCTGTTCCAGTCATCCCATTGTTTTCTAGGTAATTTGTGAAGTACATTCCCTTTATCATCAAAGATATCGGCATCTTTACCGAAGAGAAAATTAGAAATATTCTTTAGCATACTCATAGGTGATTCCTTTTAAAGAACCAGATTAACTACATTTTCGGATTTGCGCAAATATCAATAATTTCAAGACCCTTTTCTTCTCCGGGATATTTATTGCCGGTCAATTTTTTGAAACACTCAGAAGCTGCTAACTTAAAGGCCAGTTCCTGATTTGGAGCTTTCTGAGTGATTAAAAAGGCTTTTGATTTAGGCGCCTTAAACTGAAAGCTGAAAGCTTTTAGAACTGGCGGTGGAGAAACCGCAGCATTGGCTGCTGTTGCGGCAAAAAATGCGACAAAAACAGAAAGTAAGACTGATAGTAAAACTGATAATTTCATAAGGCCTCCGTCTATAAGCAGTTTTATTGCAAACCTTTCTCCAGCTTTTCTGTCTAAATCTCAAAATGTGACAAGCTAAGTAATTGATTTTACTAGCGTATTTATAGAGCATTTGGATAACCTAAGAAGTGACCAAAATTGTTAGACAGGGTAGTTAGTTCCTTAAGCGTTAGTTTTGATGTAACAAAATTATGCCTTGTGTTATTTTCTGGTCTCAATTTTAAAAAATTTCAATTACGCGGGCTTATGACTTTGAAGTAAGTGGTGGGATGGCTTATCTGCGCGAGTTCCGCTAGAATCTTTTTATGAGTCTGAAACTTGAATATATTGTTCCAAAAATCTACAAAGGTTTAGTCAGTTCTAAAGTATTGGGCCTTGATGCCACTGAAACTAAAGCCACCTGTGATAACTGTTTGAGATCCCGAGATAAACGTTTCGCGTATACTTATAAGCCGGATTTAAAATGCTGCACCTTTCATCCTTATATTCCCAATTTTGCGGTGGGAGCCCTTCTGACACTCGAAGAAACAGTAGGAATTTCGAAATTGAAATATAAAATCGATCAACGTGAATTTGCTTTTCCTGTGGGAGTAATGGCTCCTTTTGATTACCAGTTCTCCTTCTTAAGTAAGGATGAAGACGCTTTCGGAAATGATAAAAATTTGCTCTGTCCGTATTATGATAGCTTGAAAAATAAGTGCTCGATCTGGCAATACCGAGGAGTTGTTTGCACCTCATTCTATTGTCGCAGCGATTATGGCCAGGATGGATTAAAATTCTGGGCAGTACTTAGTGATTATTTAAGTTATGTTGAAATGGCGCTGGCGGAAGAGTGTCTGGTGCAACTTGATTTTTCGCCGCGGGACTTATCGAATCAGTTGGTTTATTTAAATAAGCGCGAATTTGATCCCGAAGAGACCGAACAAAAATGCCTCAGCGTTAGTACTGATAAAGAGCTCTGGAACGGCTATGCGGATAAGTACGATTTCTATAAAAAATGCTATTCAATTGTTCAGAAGATCGATAGAAATCAATTTAAAGAAATCATGGGAGAACAGGGCCTGGGTTTAGAAAAAGAAGTAATCGATTATGCAAATAGAAGATAAAATTGAATTGGTTAAAAGAGATTTCACTTCCATTAATTGGGAGCAAAAATACGAAAAAATAATTCAGTACGGAAAAGATTTTCCCGGAATGACTGATGTAGAAAAAATTGAAGACCTGAAAGTTAAAGGTTGTCAGTCGCAGGTGTGGATAAAAGCCGAGCTCAACAGTGACAAAAAAATCATATTTAAAGGTGACAGCGATGCCCTGATCGTCAAAGGTTTGGTCGCAATTGTCTTAAAAGTATACTCTGGCGAAAGTCCTGAAACCGTCCTGAAAACCGAACCAAAATTCCTCACTGATATTGGATTTGACTCTGGTTTGAGCCCAAGTCGAACTAATGGGCTTTATTCGATGATTAAACAAATAAAATACTATGCCACTGCATTTCAGTATTTACTTTCGAAATAGAGTACTAGTAACATAGAGAGATGCGTTTCATTCCGGCACTTATGTTATGTCTATTATTTTTTCAATCTGCTGAGGCTAAAATACGTCTTAGAAAAGTTAAGGAAGCCCCGAAAACATGTAAGGTTATGGAAGAAGATAGCTTTCTTTCGCGTAAAGAAAAAAAGGTTCTTGGCACATTAAGACATAGCGTTTTGATTGAAGATTCAGTAGAAAAAAGTATTACCCTGGTGAAAGACAAGGGTGAGAAAATCTGTCAGTGGAACCTGGATGAATGGTCGAATATCCAACAAGATAATAAGTTACCTGATATAAAATCCTTTAAATTTTATATAGATGAGTATAAGAATGTCATTTATCCGTTTGTTCAGAAAAAAGATAAGTCTTATTTTGTGATGAGTGTTCCGATAAAGACCTGCGATCTCAGCGAACACTACACAAATGCGAAGTTAGAGCTGCCAAAATGTGAAAAACCCACAAAAGCTAAACGTCGCACGAAAAAACGCTCAATAGCCAAGACCTAAATTACAGGGTGGCAAACACCTTGTGAGTATCATCGAGATCATCTAGAGCCGTTAAAAAGTCCTCTACTTCTTTTCTCTGTGTTGAGGAAATTTCAGTAATGTTGGTGGCTTTATAGGAAAGCGCTGACGATGAAACCGCCCAGCCGCGTGCCGCCAAAGCCTTGGTTAAAGTGTCGAGGTTTTCAAAACTCGTAAAGAATTCAAAACTACCGTCTTCATTGTCTGAAAAATCGTCCGCGCCGGCTTCTATAGCCTCTTCATCAATGTCGAATTTTCCGATTTTCGTAGCTTCAACAGCCCCAACTCTTGCAAACATCCAGGCCACACTGTTTGTTTCTCCGAGATTTCCGCCATGTTTTTTAAAGACACTTCGCATCTCAGGCGCTGTTCTGTGTTTATTGTCAGTCTGGCATTCAACTATAACTCCGACCCCATGAGGGCCGTAGCCTTCATAAGTTAATTCTTCGATAATTTTACCGTCGTCGAGAAGGCCGGCGCCTTTTTTTATAGCGCGCTCGATAGTATCATTTGGACATGAAACTTTCTTAGCGGCTTCAACTGCGAGCCTCAGGCGGGGATTCATCGACAAATCCGGTCCGCCGGTCTTGGATGCGACAGAAATTTCTCGGGCTAATTTCGTAAAGAGCATCCCTTTTTTTTGAGCGTTTTCTGTTTTGCCGGCGGCCTTCCAAGATTTTCCCATTTAATTCCCTCATCTGTGCTTAGTCGTAGTCTTAAGATAAATAAAATTAACGATTTACATCTGATTTGTCTAGTTCTGGTCGGCTATGTTAGACTTATCGCCATGTGGGCGTTTAATGTTTCCAACGTATATGATAAAATTGATGTGCTTAGGCGCAATGCAGACTTGGCGCTGAATCAAAAAAGTCGAGTGATTGCCCCTTTAATACCGGCCCGTGACGCCAGTGTTTTAGAATTTAAAGCTCATCCTTTGAAAAAGGGCCTTTCTACCAAAGAAGGCCAGGCCCGAATGCTCCATGACCTAGCAAGTATCGAGCTTCAAGCAATGGAGTTGGGTCTTAGAACCTTAGCTGAATTTCCTGAGGCCCCGCCCAAGTTCAAAGAAGAGCTCTGGAACATCACCCTTTCCGAATCACAACATCTTGAAATGTGTCTCAGCGAAATCGACGCATTGGGTTTCAATTGGGGAGACTGGCCCGTGAACTGCGGATTGTGGGCCACGGTTAGTGCTGAAGACTCGCTGATTGACCGAGTTTTAATAGTCCATCGTTACCTGGAAGGCAGTGGTTTAGATGCGGGGGATACGCTTCTAAAGCGTTTAGGCGGAGTCGACGCCACCGGAGTAAAGAATGCAGTTAAGATTATCAATACTGAAGAAGTGGGGCACGTTCTGTTCGGTACCGAATGGTACATAAAACTTTGTCTGGCTGAAAAATTGAATCCGACAGATGACTTTATTACACGTATGAATAGGATGCGAGGAATACTCCCTAAGAGAATCAATCCCATCAATGAAATATTGCGAAAACAAGCGGGCTTTACAAATGAAGAAATTGCTTATCTTTCTGAATTGCGAGAATCATTTTTGGATAAAGACAGTATCTGGAAAAAGAAACTCTGATTAATTCAGTTCACAACGATCTAAAATATTTCGGGCAGAGCATCTAAATTTCCTCATCGGCTTCAAGAAATCTCCACTGGCCTTCAGGGAGTTTGCCGAGAACTAACTGACCCACGCGAACCCGTTTAAGTCCGTTTATTTCAAGACCGACCTGCTCGCACATTTTACGAATCTGGCGTTTCTTTCCTTCGTTAAGTACAAATCGTAATTGATCGTCATTGATCCAATCAACCTGAGCACGTTTGAGTTTTTCACCGTCTATTGAAAGACCGTAATTGAGTAATTTTAATTTTTCAGGAGGCAGTCTTTTTTCAGGGCCCGCGTAGCGCACCCGAACAACGTACTCTTTTTCTACATTTGAATTTTCACCGATAATTTTTTTAGCAAGGCGGCCGTCCTGAGTAAAAATCAATAAGCCCTGAGAGTCTATATCTAAGCGTCCTACCACGGCAATTTCCTGGAGATCTCCGCGTTGAAGAATCCGTTTTTGGAGCCCATACTGATTGCGATCGGTGACTAAACGAATTGCGGGTTCATAGCCAGAGCCCGGTTCGGGTTGAGCTGATACATAGCCAAGCGGCTTGTTTAAAATGATTGTCACCAGATTCTTCTGCTTGCGCATCGCTTCGGCTTCAAGAGTTATACTTACATTAGGTAAAACTTTTGTGCCTAATTCCCGGACTATTTCTCCATTGACCCGTACCAAGCCGTTTGCAATGAATTCGTCAGCTTCCCGTCGGGAGCACAAGCCGCGTTCAGACATTAATTTAGAAAGTCTCAAGGTTTCTTTTTTTTCAGTACTCATTTTATATTGATCCCGCCATCCACACTGAGCACCGAGCCCGTTGTCCATTTTGATAATTCTGAAGCTAAGAAATAGGTGGCTTCAGCTACATCAGTAGGTTCGCCGATTTCGGCAAGTAACTGGTAACCAGCCATTTCACGAATGGCCTTTTCTTTTTTTATCTTTGGCATTGAATGAAACGCGTGAATGGGTGTGTCTACGATTCCCGGACAAATGCAGTTGGCACGAATGTTATATTTTCCACCCTCTTGTGCGAGTGATTGAGTCCAATTGATCATCGCGGCTTTAACGGCCGAATAAGGGCCGGTGCCGGGCGTAGGCTTAAGAGCCAGAGTCGAAGAAATATTAACGATTGAACCCTTTTTGTTTTTTTTAAAAATAGGCCAGACAATTTTACAGAGCTCTACTGCCGAAAGCAAATTCACCTGAAATTGCAAAAGCCAATCTGCAGTGGTGTTCTCTTGAAGTAATCCTTGTTTGAAAAGTCCTGCATTATTGATGAGAACTGTCAGGGGCGGCATAGCTTTGATTTTCTCTGACAGAGCTTTGGAATTTTGTTTAAGATCGAGCAGATCAAATGCTAAATACTCAGCTCGGGTATTTTTACATTGCGCTTGGACTTTTTTAAGTCGTTTTTCATCCCGGCCCAGAAGCAAAAGGCTATAGCCCTGCACTGCGAATTTTTTGGCAATCTCAGAACCGATCCCTGAACTGGCTCCGGTTATCAAAGCCGTTTGATTTTTAATGGCCATGAATTAAGCTTTGTCCATTTCCATTTTTGCAATCGTTTGCAGTTGCATATTAGATGTACCTTCGTAGATCTGACCGATTTTTGCATCACGCCAGAATTTTTCAACGGGATACTCTTTGGTAAATCCGTTTCCTCCGAAAAGGTCAATAGCCATTGAAGTTACTTTTTCGGCAACTTTGGAAGAGTAGTACTTTGCCATTGCAGCAGACTCGATAAAATCTTTTCCGGCATCCTTAAGGCGGGCGGCATTGTAAACCATCAGTCTTGCGGCCTCTAATTCAATACGCATTTGAGCCAATTGAAACTGCACGCCCTGAAATTGACCAATAGCTTTACCGAATTGCTCGCGCGATTTAATGTAATTAAGTGTAGCTTCATATGCACCCTGTGTGATTCCTACCATTTGTGCGCCGATACCGATACGGCCTTCGTTCAAAGTCTCGATGGCAATTTTATACCCTTTGCCGATTTCTCCAAGAATATTTTCTTCGGGCACTTCACAGTTTTCAAAAATCAGTTCGCAAGTTGAACTGGCTCGAATACCTAACTTATCTTCCTTTTTACCAACGGTGAATCCTTTGAAACCTTTTTCAACGATAAAGGCGGTGATCCCCTTGTAGCCCTTAGTAACGTCAATATTGGCGAATACAATAAAGAAACTGGCTTCTTTACCATTGGTGATCCAGAGCTTATTGCCGTTAATCAGCCATTTTCCGTCTTTTTTCTCTGCTCGGCATTTTAAAGCGAAAGCATCTGAGCCGGATGACGACTCTGAAAGACAATATGCACCTACCCAGTCACGTGCGAGTTTCGGCAAATATTTCTCCTTGAGTCCGGAGTTTGCGTATTTGATAATCGCATTGGTAACAAGCGTATTTTGAACGTCACAAAGAACGGAAACTGAACCGTCAATTCGACCTAATTCTTCAATGGCGATGCAAGCCATTGTAAAAGTAGAATTTGCACCACCGAATTGTTCAGGTGATTCAATTCCCATTAAGCCCATTTCAAAAAGTTTCGAAACGATTTCTGATTTCATTTCGGCCTTTTCGTCCATGTGAGTGACATGAGGTTTGATTTCGGCCTCAGCAAAGCTTCTTACGGCATCTCGAAATGCAATTTCATCTTCAGACCACATGGTTAAGGCAGGGTGTTTGGCATCGGTAGACATCAGAGAACTCCTTTTAAAAATGAAATACTTAAATTATGAATAATTTAAACAAAATAGACGTTTAAGCTGAATTGATCAAGTAACACGTGGTGTTGAATTGCATTTTTATTGGTTACTTAGTTTGAATAAAGTGAGTGCAACATAAGAGTTTTTCTCGACATAAGTCAGGCTTCTGTTAGCCTGATGCCTTCACCGAACTGCCAGAGGAGATTATGGGTAAACTAGATATCGTCGAAATCGGCGGAAAATTAGCATTATTTTATGTTCCGTTTTTATTTGCTCTTTGTTTTCATGAATTTGCACATGGTTTTGTCGCGAAATTACGCGGCGACAATACGGCTGAGCAAATGGGTCGATTGACTTTGAATCCGCTGGCGCACGCAGATTTGCTCGGAACTTTTATTCTTCCGGTCAGTGCGATTATTTTCGGAATTCCTATTTTTTTCGGCTGGGCTAAGCCGGTACCGGTGAATACACGTAATCTTAAAAATATCCGAACGGATATGTTCTGGATAGCCTTGGCCGGACCGGCTTCAAATATTTTACTGGCTGTATTAGGCACCGCTTTTATGTTCCTTGCGGTTCGTTATGGATTTTTGGGCGAAAGCACCAATCAAATTTTTCAGTTAATGCAAATGTTTATTTTAACCAATTTGTTTTTAGCGATTTTCAATATTATACCCTTGCACCCATTGGATGGGGGTAAGGTTTTGGCTAGATTTCTACCAGCTTCGATCAACTATAAGCTCGAACAAAATGAACAAACCACCAGCTTCATACTTATGGCCCTGATGTTTACTGGCGCTTTGCAAGTCTTGAGAATTCCGGTTATGGCCATTTTTGGAGTACTGATGTCGTTTGCGGTCGGCGGTACATAATGACAGAAATTCCGGCAATCAAGTCTCAGAAAAAATTGCGGGTAATGAGTGGCGTGCGAACCACTCACCATTTGCATGTCGGTAACTATTTTGGCGCAATTAAAAACTGGATAAATTTACAAAATGAATATGAATGTTTTTTTGGAGTGATGGATTTGCATGGTCTAACGACGGCCTATAAAACGCCCGGCGACGTTAAGATGTACAACCGTGATATTTTTGCCGATTTGCTGGCATGGGGGATTGATCCCGAAAGAAATACTATATTTATCCAGTCGCAAGTGCCCGAGCATATTGAGTTGTTCATGCATTTTGCGAATCTGACTCCGATGGGTTGGCTTGAAAGAGTTCCGACTTGGAAGGATGCAGAAGAAGAGGCTAGAGCTTCGGATACGCATAATCTAGGTCGATTTTCTTATCCGGTTTTGCAGGCTGCAGATATTGCAATTTACTTCGGTGATTTAGTTCCGGTAGGAGCTGATCAGATATCACATTTGGAGCTCAGTCGTGAAATTATTCGCAGGTTTAATAATTTATATAAAGGCAAAATACCTGAACCTAAGCACCTTCTAACTGAAGTGCCGCTACTACCTGGTTTAGATGGTCGTAAGATGAGCAAAAGCTATGGCAATACTTTGCTGCTAACAGAAGATGAAAAATCCCTGAAGAAAAAAGTTAATTCGATGGTAACCGACAGCCGGCGCGCCCTGCGCGAAAACCCCGGAGTTCCGGAAGACTGTACGGTTTATCACTTTCACAAACTTTACTCATCTACAGATGAAATTGAGTGGGTTCACTTAGGGTGCACGACTGCTGGAATAGGCTGTGGAGACTGCAAAGCTAAACTTTGTGCAAATATTGAAGCGAAAACGAAAATACCGAGAGAAAAGAAAAAAGAGTTGTTGAATAACCCGGAACGGCTTGATTCAATAATTGCTGCAGGATGCGAAAAAGCTCGTACGGAAGCGAGAAAGAATATTTCAATCATAAAAGATTGGTTGAAGTTTTAATCTTGAAATTAAAGCTTCAAGATCATTTAAGGAGTTAAATGAGCATCCGCGTTCAATTACAACAATTCGAAGGTCCACTTGATTTGCTGCTCTATCTTATTCGTAAAGAAGAGATGGATATCTTCAATATTAATATTGTTGAAATCACAAAACAGTACTTTGATTTTATTAAATTGATGAAAGAATTTGACCTAGAGGTTGCTGGCGATTTTATTGCAATGGCTTCAACTTTGATACACATTAAATCGAAAATGTTGCTTCCGCAATATGATGAAAATGGTGAAGTGCTCGATCAGGAAGATCCAAGACGTGAATTAGTTCAGAAATTGCTCGAGTACGAAAAATATAAAGAAGCTTCGAAGTCGCTCTACGAAAGACCACTTCTTAACCGCGATGTTTGGGCGCGGGGACTGCGTGAAAAAATTGAAGTGGTTGACGATGAGATCGAACTTGAAGACAAGGCTCTATTTTCTCTGATTGCATCTTATAGAAAAGCGTTCAACGCTTTAAATAAGAAAATTCACAAGGTTGCGATTAAGCTGCAGTCGATTTCGTCGCGAATCATAGAAATGAAAGAGTTTCTCAAGCCCGGTAGTACTGTCCGAATGGTTGAAATGTATTCAAAGAATTTTACCGACCAAATCCAGAAGTCAAGACAGGCGTTGATAACGTTCTTATCTTTGCTCGAGCTAGGTAAGCTCGGTTATGTTTCTTTGTATCAGACGGATGTTTATGGAGACATTCATATTCAGACGAAGCGTGATATTGAAGACGATGTTTTGTCACGAGTAGAAGAGTATGGCCACATTAATAATGAAGAAATTGCACAAAAATTATTCACAGAAGTTGCATCTTTTGAAGAAACAGACGGGGAAGTTGAAGCTATGCCTGTTGTTGGATATACAATCGCTGAAGAAGTTGAAATAGATACAGAAGAGATGGCCACCGATGAAGAAATATTTGCAGCTGAAGGAGAAATGTCGACATGACTTCGAAAAATAAAGATAATGAGCTTATTGAGACTGAAGATTTTGAAATGATTTCGAGCACGGAGGCATCGCTTTTTCTGACAGAAGAAACAGAGCAGGAGGGTTTTTTGCCAGATGCTGATTTAAACCCTGCTGAAACGACCGACGAGGGTCTAGCGGAAGCCAGTCTGGCGGGAACTGAACTTGATGGTTTCGAAGCCATCAGCATCGAAGAACTTGAATTTGTTGAAGATGAACAAATTGAAAGTATTATTGAAAGTATTTTATTTGCCTCTGATCGCCCGGTTAGTCTTGCGTCCATTCAACTGGTTTTTAAGGGGACGAACGTTAAAAAAGAAAAAATCAGAAGTTCTATTGAAGCACTTGCCGTAGAATATGCGGGCGGTCGCCGCGGAGTCAGTTTAGAAGAGGTGACCGGTGGTTATCAGATAAGAACAAAAATTGACAACATGAATTTTTTAAAGCGGACAATCAAGACTCGAGCATTTAAATTGTCGGGTCCAGCTCTTGAAACCTTATCTATTGTCGCCTATAAGCAGCCGGTTATAAAAATGGAACTGGATCAGATACGAGGCGTAGAGTCAGGACATTTACTCAGGGCTTTAATGGAAAAGGGTCTGGTTAATTTTGAAGGTAAGGCTGAACATTTACCGGGAAAGCCGATGCAATACGGTACCACCCGTCGGTTTTTGGAGATTTTCGGACTACGCAATATAAAGGAACTTCCAACCTTATCTCAGATAGATGAATTATTACCTGAAGGTATTGGCGAAGAGGTTGAGGAAAAATCTACATTGGCTATGGTTACCGAATCGATGTCGACCACGATCGAGACTTCAAGTTACTCGCAGGGTGAGCATGAACTCGGATTGATCGAAGAGCAGCTCACTTCAATTTCTGTTTCTTCTGAATTTTTTGAACAGGAAAAAATCCGGGCCAAAATGAAAAAAGATAACGATAAAGCTCAGGATATCCGCGACGCACTAGCGGTCGGGGAAGAAGTGGCAAAACGTGATTTGAACTGGCTCAAACGCTTCGAAGAGGCATTATTGGCACCGACTGTTATTGCTGAAGCGGCAACTGATGCCTTAAAATCAATAAGTGAAACATTAAATTCTGAATCAGAAGTCAGTGGATTAAGATTTGAAGACGACGATGTACATATTGAAGATGAGCTTCCATTTGTCAAAGAAGCCGACGACGGATTGACTTAGGTCTATATAAAAAAGACGTATCATTTTGATACGTTAGTCTTAATTATTTTCTCGATATACCGATAAGTTAAGGGTGAGACTGAGTCACCTTTTCGCCTTTTTTATTGCGATGTTTTTATTTGTAAGCTGTGGCAAACAGCCGTTGGGAAATAGTCTATTAACATCTTCAAAATCTGACACCACCGACGGTAGCTCAACGAACACCGATGATGATGCGCTGGATATTCAACCTGATAATTCTGCAGTTACTGTCAACGTTGATAATTCTGACCGAGTTGAAATTACCGGAAACTGCAAAGATCTCGACCGCAAGAAAAACCGAATCATTGTTGAAGTCTTCGCAAGTGAAGATGAAACAGTTGACCCATATATTTCAAATTCACTTTCTGATTATTGCCAGAATGTAACTAATGATGCCGGACTATTTGCACCCTTATCTCGTTGCTTTTGGGTAACAAAAGGAATCGGCCTTATCGAAGAGGCCAATCTTCCGACGCAGAGATCTTTTCCGCAATGTCACGACGGTCGTTTCGGTTTTAGCGTTAAGATCGGAAAAATTCTCGTTCCTTCGATTGCGGGGCCGAACACGAAATACACAGTTCGTTTCAAATTACGTACGCTTGATGGAATTTTGTCGGATTCTCCATATGGTCGGGTAACAGTAGCCCGTGAACTGAATACTCCGGTAATCGATTCAGCTACCTACAGCGTTACATCGACCACACTTCAGTGCAATGTTAAGACCTCGCCATCACGATTTAATTTCGGAATTCTACATGCGCTCACAAGAACAATTACTGACGCTGCCGGTACGGTTGGGCCACCGTTGACTCTTTATACCGGAGTTTCAACAATTTCGATTCTTGATGGATCTTCTGTTTTTAGTTGGAATGATGTTCCGAACGGAACTACAAATATTTTTCTTCAAGGTGTAACTTACAAATATACTCTAACCAGTACTGAAAATAACTTCAGCTACGTGCTCACTCCACCTACACCCACCGCAGTTTCAACTGAAGTGGCCTGTAAAAACTCGTTAGGCCAAGAATTTACGGATACATTAAAATTAAGTCCGACCCCGCCGGCACCCTTAGCGGGAACTTGTTTTATGCAGTTACAATCTCGGGCCAATCCAAATTGGCCCGCTGCGGTTTCGTATGAATGGGCTTATAATACAACTTCGAATTGGGTAGGTTCTGACTCTACTGCGCAAGGAACCGGAATTGCGGCAACTTGCGGAAGCACAACAGCTTGTACACAGGCGGGACTAACTGCCGGTGTGACCTACTATTTTGCCGTGAGAGAAACTTCTGGCGGATTTGTCAGTAGATGGTCAGATGTTTTTTCATGTAAACCACCCTAGAAATAATATTCAAACAGCTAGAAGCTTTCGTCGAAACTAACCTGACCGGAAACTCCGGTTTGATAAGCAGAAACACGTCGTTCAAAGAAATTTGCTAACTCTTGCATATCCTGAAGCTCCATAAATCCAAACGGATTTTTTGTATTATATCGTGCTGGGATATTTAGGCTTTCAAGACGTTGGTCGGCAATAAATTCAAGGTACTGTCGCATATCGGTTAAAGAAAGACCTGCAATCCCGTTTGAAACCAGATCTTCGGCGAATGTCATTTCACAATCAATGGCATCTTCTAGCATTTGCATGACCATTTCTTCCATCTGTTCATTGAATACACTTGGATCTTCTTTTCTTACGGTTTCAATCACGCTCATGGCGAAGGCCATGTGCATGCTTTCGTCTCTGAAAACCCAGTTGGTGCCAGCAGCTAATCCAGCCAATAAACCCTTTGAGCGCAAAAAGTAAACATAGGCAAAGGCTGCAAAGAAAAACATGCCTTCAATACAAGTCGCGAAGCAAATAACATTCATTAAAAACTTACGGCGATCTTCGGTGGTTTCTAACTTATCAAGATCATTGATTGAATCCATCCATTTAAAACAGAAGTCGGCCTTCTTTTTAATAGACGGGATGTTATCAACTGCAGAAAACGCTTTAGATCTTTCATCCGGATTCGGAATATAAGTATCGAGTAAAGTCAGATAAAACTGTACATGTAGGGCTTCCTCGTAAAGCTGACGACTGAGGTAAAGTCTGGCCTCAGGAGAGTTGATATGCTTATAAAGATTCAATACCAAATTGTTACTTACAATTGAGTCACCTGTGGCAAAAAAAGCAACAAGTCGGTGAATCAAATGTTTTTCAGACGCTGTCATTTTGGTATTTAAATCAACCAAATCCGTTGAAAAATCAACTTCATCAACGGTCCAGGTGTTTTTTATTCCATTTTTATACATTTCGTAAAAAATTGGATATTTCATCGGTCTTAATGTTAAGTCAAATCCCGGATCTAAAATCATATTACGTCTCCTCTAGACAAATCTCAGTTATTGGCAAGCTTCGCAAGACTCAGGGTTTTCAAGGCTACATGTGATCGCCTCGGCATCTGAGTATTCTTTTGCCGGAGTTGCAGTTTCGGCAACAACAGCAGATTTTTTAACAGCTGTTTTGGCAATGGCTGTGGCAGGGCGCGAACGAAGGTAGTAAGTGGTTTTCAATCCTTTTTTCCATGCATACATATACATAGAAGAAAGTTTGCCTATAGTCGGAGTTTCCATAAATAAGTTAAGAGATTGTGACTGATCAATGTAGGCACCGCGGTCTGCGGCCATATCCACTAATGATTTCATCGGAACTTCCCAGACTGTACGGTAAAGATCTTTAATGTCTTGTGGAATGACTGCAATATCTTGAATAGAGCCATCATTCACTTTTACGGCACTTCGGACTTCTTCATTCCACAGACCCTTCAGTTTTAAGTCGTTAACTAAATAACGGTTAATCTGCATGAATTCGCCGGATAAAGTTTCACGTTTAAAGAGATTAGAAACTTGTGGTTCGGTAGCTTCATATGAACCAACTATAGAAGCAATTGTTGCTGTAGGCGCAATCGCTATCATTAATGAGTTTCTTAATCCATATTTTACCATTCGACTTCTTAAAGCATTCCAGCGAGCGTCATCAATGGGCTTTACATTCCATAATTCAAATTGAAATACGCCCTGAGCTGCGCGAGTTTCATTGAAATTTGAATGCGGGCCGAATTTTTCTGCCAATTCAGTACTGGCAACTAAAGCATTGTAATATATTTCTTCCTGAATTCGGGCTGAAAGCTGCTGAGCTTCTGCCGAGTCAAAAGGATATTTCAATTTGAAGAAAGCATCTTGAAGGCCCATTATTCCAAGGCCCACAGGTCTCCAGCGACTATTAGAAGAAGCGGCGGTATCAATTGGATAAAAATTGATATCAACCACTCGATCTAAGAATTTTACGGCCAAGCGAACAGTTTTTGCGAGTTTTTCAAAATCAAATTGTCCGTTAGTCACATGACGACTTAAATTGACCGAACCCAAATTACAAACTGCAGTTTCGTTATTGGAAGTGACCTCTAAGATTTCTGTACATAAATTTGAAAGATGGATCACGTTTTCAGGCAAACCGGTTTGGTTTGACTTCATATTTGAAGCATCTTTAAAGGTCATCCAACCGTTACCGGTTTGAGCCAAGGTTTTCATCATTCGAGTATAAAGATCGCGGGCCTTAATTTGTTTTTGAAATTTTTTATCTGTCTCAGCCTGTAAGTAAGCAGTTTCGAATTCAGGACCGAATAAATCCGTAAACTGCGGAACTGCACTCGGATCGAATAAAGACCACATTGCATCGGCCTCTACTCTCTGCATAAATAAGTCTGGGATCCAGTTGGCCACATTGATATTGTGAGTGCGTTTTGCTTCATCACCGGTATTATCACGTAACTCAAGAAACTCTTCGATGTCGGCATGCCATGTTTCTAAGTAAACACATGCGGCACCTTTTCGTTTTCCACCCTGATTAACAGCTGCAACTGAAGAATCAAGAGTTTTTAACCAAGGAATAATGCCATTCGAATGGCCGTTGGTTCCTTTAATAAGTGAGCCTCTCGAGCGTATGCGGCTATAAGCTAAACCGATACCACCTGCAAATTTAGAGAGAAGAGCCACATCTGTATACTTAGTATATATCGACTTCAGATCATCCTGCGGAGAATCAAGCAAATAGCATGAGCTCATCTGAGGACGTAATGTGCCCGAATTGAATAAAGTTGGGGTCGAAGGTAAATAGTCATGAGAAGAAATCAATTTATAGAATTCAATAGCCTCAGCCGGATTTTCAGCAAGACCGCAGGCGACTCTCATGAAGAAGTATTGCGGAGTTTCGAAAACCTGTCTGCTCGTGGGATTTTTCAGTAAGTAACGATCGTAGATTGTTCTTAAACCGAAATATTCGAAACGATCTGTTTTATAATGTTCAATTGAAGCACAAAGCTCGGTTTTATGCTGCATAACGAAGTCAAAAGTTGTCTGAGAAAGTAAACCATTTTTGAATCCGCATTGAATCGAATCGGCGAAAGAACCGATTTTTTGAGTTTTTACTTCTTCATCAATATACGTTGAAAGCAAGCGCGCTGCGAGCCTCGAGTATTCTGGGTCTTCACCAATAAGTAAAGATGCTGTCTGAATGCTGAGATTATCGAGCTCTTTCGTGGTTGCGCCATCATAAAGTCCACTAATTGCTTTTGTGGCTACTCTTAACGGATCAACCTGTGCAAGCCCCTGGCAGCAGCGGTTAACTCGCTCGACGATTTTTGTTACGTCGACCGGTTCTAAAGTACCGTCACGTTTTTTTACTCGCATAATATGTGGTGAAGAATTACCACCAGCAGCTGCGTAACCCATTGTTGTCATTTGATCTCTTTTAAGAATTTCCATAACCCCTCCGTGAAGAAAAAATTTTTTGTTTTTGAGACAAAAAACCCCTGCAAAGTCACCCCTCAGAAACTTTGTAAGTCTAGTCCAGTTAATGTTTTATCAAGAAAATTTTGTTGACCGTCCTGGTCAGTCGACATTATCGAGACTTTTTAGCCCAACCACTACATCTAGTGGTTCAGTTATCAATCTTGCCGATAAGGCCCGTATATCTTGTATCTAAGACTGAATGTTTTTTTTTAAAGTTGCAAAGAAAAAAATAAAAAAAAATATCGATATGCCTAAAATATAGACGAACGCTGTGCGAAAAAATGAAATTCCATCGACTAAAGTCCTAAAGGATTTCTCTCTCGATAAACGCTGTCAAGACTTTGGTTTAGGCGTTTGGAATTTCACTTTTTTAACTTAGCATGGTGCAGAAACAACAATATCTTAAATTTTCTGTTAGATGCTATTTGTTCGTTCAACTCTTAGGCTCATTTGATGAAATAATTTGCGGTCAATCTCATCTTGAGCAGTAAGATTGCAACCCTGGTATATTTTTTCAGCTCTCATAAAATCTACAATGGCTTGATGGGGCCCCATTTTATCTGCCGTCCACTTGGGCGCAATGAGTTCATCCCATCTCGGCGCGTAAGCGGTCAATCGATTCACGGCGATACGCGGATGAAGGTAGGAAAGAAATAGCTGAACTTTGTGTTTATAAGCCGGTAACTCAATAGGGGAGTAGGTTCCGGCGTTATACCATTTTTCTAATTCGGTATTTTTTAAGACATGGATATTGTGAAGCTTCACATTGGTAATCGGCAGATCATTGCAGATTTTGGCGGTTTCGACGATCTGGCTTTCAGATTCGTCCGGAGAACCGAACATCAAATGAATTCCCAGGTCGACAGTAGTTCTGTCAGTTATTTTTTTTATCGCAGCTAACGAGTCTTCTGCTGTGTGTCCGCGATACATGAATTCTAAGTGCGGATTGAAGAAACTCTGAACACCTAACTCAACAGCTACGAATGTTTTTTGACTGTATTCTTGCCAGAGCTGCAATACGGATTCAGAGAGGCAGTCGGGTCGCGTTCCTAAGACCAAGCCACTGACAAATGGATAACTTAAAGCAACGTCAAAGTTTTCTCGTAACGCCGGTATTTTTTTAAAGGTGTTTGTATAGGCCTGAAAATAAATCAAATACTTTTTAGCTTTGTATTTTTTAGAAATCAGTCGGTGATAAGTTTCAATTTGTTGATTGAGTGTCAATTTAAAGGATTCTTCGCGAGCCGCAGAACCCCACACATCACAGAAGCTACAAGTCTTCATACCCTTTAGGCCCATTCGGTTCGGGCAATCGTCGACCACACTTACCGGAATTTTATATACTTTTTCGTTAAAAATTCTTTTGTAGTGTTCAGCCACGGAATGATAGGGAAGTCCGGGCCAGCCTTTTTCCATTTAAGGGTTGTTCGGGGCGTTTTTACCGAATTTTTTAATATAGTCAATAATTGCAGCTCGGGCTTCATCAGGAATCTGCGAAAACTTCAAGCCGACGTAACCATCCTGGCCGGCATAAATAACATCAGCCTTCACGTTGATAGGCTGAAAGAAATGCGGACTTGCAACCTGACCTTCAACTTCATCACCGATTTTTAATTCATGATTTTCTGTGAATCCCATACCGCCTTGACTGATCGTAATAACTCGGTAAGAAACTTCTCTTTTATTGGTGGTTTTACCCGTGAATTGCGCCAAAATAGGTACGCGGGGTTGTTTGCGTCGCGACAGGCCTAAACGTTCAACGATATCGGGGAACGCATAAACATCTTTCCACTCTTTTGTCTTCGGATCTTGAATTGAAACTTTTGAAACATCCTGCTGCTTGGCAACTAAGGTCAGCAACTCATTTTTAGTCATTAATGGCTGATCAACAAAATTGACCTGCGCCCTGTAAAAAGCACCCTGAGTGAACGTTTGGGTGAAGGTTTTCTCAAATAAATCATCCCCTTGGGCCATTTCAGTCTTCGTGTCGAAATCTTCCGGATTCTCACTAGACTGAGCCTTTGCCGACTGAAACTTGCTGGCCTTTACCCACTCAGGTAAACCCCTTTTCCAGATCAGCGCCTGAGTCGAGCCACTTTCATCCAGACCGAGTAAAGTGACTTGAAGCGAGTCTTGAGTAAAAGGTCCCTTCACGTTTCCGTTCAATTGCATAAACCATTTAATCTCGTTCGCAGGGCTCATTCAATCTCCTTAAATTTCAACTCTCTAAAAAAAACTCTTCAATTTGTTTTTTAGAGTTCAGCGCATCATTGTAGCCCATTTCGATTAATTTGCGACAAAAATTCGGATCAAATAATAAATAACTTAAGATTTCGCTGGCCTCATCAAGAGAACCAATTGTAGAGATTGTCATTCGAATTAAGCGTGGCAAATGGTGGGCTTCGCGTCGGGCCATTTCTCCGATATTTTCTGAAGGTGATATACAGAGTGCCGGAATTTTTTTAAAGCCTTCTTTAGCCGACTTATCCCCAGCTATGTCGACCAATTGATTGATTCTCTGAATGCGATGGACGTCTTGCTCTACTGAATCGAGAAGAACAGCATTGAGTAAGGTGTTCAATATTCTGATCACTGATGGGTGCTCTCCCGGAGAATCATCACGATTTGAAATTTCGGAGTTCATTTGCATTCGAACACCTATGACGAAGATGCGGTCAGCGCCCATTCGGAGGGACGGGGAACAGGGCGTACTATTACGCACGCAACCGTCTCCATAGAACTGTGATCCGATCTTAATTGGCGGAAATAACATAGGAATAGCGGCGGAGGCCATGACGTGATTGGCATTTATTTCAGCAAGGACCGCCCGGCGTCGACTGTCTTTCCAGGTCAGTTTGGAAGTCGAAGTCTGAACAAAGCTCACTGCATTTCCACTGGTATAATTATTTGTTGTAATGATAAGCGATTCGATCAAATTGGCATCAAGGTTTTTTTTTATTTTTGAAAAATCACAATGCTGGTTCAAAAGTGAATAGAGCGGGGTGGTATCAAGAATAGAATCAATTTTTTTTTGCTGTCCTAAAAACCCGAATGAAAAATTATTCATTGATAAAAAATCAGTCTTAAAAACCTGTTCTGGTGAAATCTGAGACCATAAAAAATTCAATTTTTCGACGGCGTTTTCAAATGATTCAATATCACAAGCCAATTTTGCACCATTTATCGCGCCGGCACTGACTCCTGAAATAATACTGAAAGGACTTTTCTTTTTTTCGGGCAAAATTTCGGCCAAGCCCTTTAAGACTCCGGCTTGATAAGCCCCTCGGGCACCACCACCGGATAAGATCAACGCAGTTTTTTGATTCATATTGAAATAGTAAGAATTTAGGCAGAGGGCTGTCAAACAAAGTTGAAAAACGCCACAATTCTGGTCGAGTCTTGTACAATTTCAGAGATGCTGACTTCGATACTTGAACAAATTTGGAATGCTCGTTATGGTCTTTGCATGTTTGATTTTATAGATTCTATTCTTCATATCGATGTGACACTAATTCAATGGGCCGGTACCTGGGGTTCACTTATATACGTAATCTTGTTTTTGATTATTTTTTGCGAAACAGGATTGGTTTTTATGCCATTTTTGCCAGGAGATTCTTTGCTGTTTGCAGTGGGCGCATTAGCTGCTCGGCCTGATTTTCTAAAAATTGAGAATATAATACCTTTGTTGATTGTTGCGGCCGTGCTCGGCGATTCCGTTAATTATACGGTCGGTAGAAAAGTCGGTAGAAAGATATTTGACCGGGAATATTTTTTTCTTAAGAAAAAATACCTGACAACGACCGAAGATTTTTTTGAAAAAAGAGGAGTCTGGGCTGTAAGCTTATCCAGATTTTTTCCGATCATCAGGACGATGGCGCCATTTTTCGCTGGAATGAGTCTGATCAGCTACAGAAAATTTGCGGTACTTTCTGTGCTTGGTTCGGTGGCTTGGGTTTTTCTTTTTACTCTTGCAGGGTATTATTTCGGTAATGTTGAGATCATTAAGAAGAATTTTACCCT
>JAYVIY010000259.1:0-9562 GCA_043769795.1 Pseudobdellovibrio sp.
GTGTTCAGCATGGCCACGGCTTCGTCTTTGAATAGACCGGCCAGCAGCAACTCATCGATCAATTTACCGCGCGCTTGCTGTCCTTTAATAATCAAGGTAGTTGCTGAGGAATGATCTTTTAGTTGATCAATTTGTTGCGACAGAACGAAAATTTCGTCTTTGGTCTTCACATTGTCCAAACTTAAAAGTTGTCCATCGCCATTCGCATCTACGTGTATTAAAAATGCGTTTTGCGGACGGGCTTTCGCTAAGCCAGCAATTTTCAGGCTTCCACCTTGCGAAGTGATCTCGATCTTCGGTTGAAATCTTCCGAGGCCGCGATAGAAAAGAAACTTTTCCTGCTCTACGCCGGATTTGACCAGATTACTTGCTACAGCCCTAGCGTGCCCATAAATGTTATCAGAATTAACCTCAGGCAATGCACCAACTTTAGTTTGCAGAATATTCAGGTCAAAAACGCTGTGACCACTTCCGATAATATGAGGATCACTCATAGTTGGAAATGTAGCCACAGGGCCGGGAAAGGTTTCAGTGATGATACCTTCCGGAAATTTAACGTCCACCGCTACTTTTTGCGCCTCTTTCGCATAGAAATAGATAACCGGGGTTTCCATTTTCTGGGTGATGACATTCTGAATGAGTTCATCTTGGCCGAAGCACACTTTCGAATGACATGGTGGACGCGGCGGTTTCGGCGGATTCGAAACTACAGGTGGAATCGGCAGCTGAGCTTCCTTTCTGAGCTCACCAAAGCTGTGGACAAAATCAGGAAGAGACTCATCTTCATGGTACATACCATTCAAGGTTTTGCCGGTTGAGTCCACAACGGAAGTGAAAGTTCCCCACTCATGGGCCTCATAAACGGCGTGGCTCGGCCCCGCAAGCAGGAAAGATAAAATCACTAAGTACAAATTTTTTTTCGGCATTAATGCCTCCTTTTTTTCACCAAGACATCTGGTGAATTGGTCATATCTACAAAAAGTGAATAAATAAATTGAATAATATGACAGTTATGTTAACTAAAAGTTTATGAATATTAGACGACTTGAATATTTCCTGACAATTGCACAAACCGGTAACCTCAGACAGGCCAGTGAAATCCTACACTTAACTCCGCCCGCGCTTTCTAAAGCGATGAAGCTGCTTGAAGAGGAGTTGGGCTTAAAACTTTGGACCGCCGATGGTCGAAATATTATTTTGACTGATACCGGCAAAGTACTTTTAAAAAAAGCCCCGAACTTAATCAATGAAATTAAGATTCTCAAAGAAGGTTTAACCGACGACACTCAGAAGCTTAAAACAATTCGCATCGGAACATTTGAAGTTTTCTCAACTTACTTTCTGACATTTTTGAATACTCTGAACTGGCAAGAACGTTCGCTTGAACTTCACGAACTTCTTCCCGGTGAAATAGAAAAATATCTGCTCGAAGGCTCGATCGACGTCGGAATTACTTACATGCCGATTCCGACGCCGCAACTGGATTTTATTAAAGTCACCTCTATTGAGCTTGGAGTTTATACCAAAAAAGGGGCTCTAAAAGGAATTTCGCAACAGGAACTTCCGTATGTGGTTCCGGTTATCCCGCTGCAAGGAATTCCCACAAAAGTGCGGGGGCTCGATGGCTGGCCCGACGACGCTTTCGAACGTAAAATCACTCACCGTGTAACCCTGATGGAGTCTGCATTAGAACTTTGTCGACAAGGATTAGTTGCCGGGTATTTTCCGGTCTTTGTTGCCAGCGAACATAATAAACGAATGCGTGAGGAATTTCACCTCGAACGGCGACGTCCCCCAGCCCTTACCGACTGCAAAGTTCGAAAAGCCGACGTGTTTATTGTGAAACGCAAATCCAGCGAGGAAGATCATATTATCAAACAGCTGACAAAGGCGATCAGGGTTATTTGCTGAAAACTGGCCCCGAGCCAGTTTATAAAATATTACTGTGCTTCAACTTTAAAGGTAAACTGGCGGGCTAACTTAAGCGATACAGTTCCCAAGCTTGCACCACTTGTATCTCCTTCAGAATCGACGCGGTCATAGAGTACTTGCCCCGAAGCGGTCGATGTGGTTGCCACTTTCATCAATTCAACCTTAGGATTATTCATGCCCTCACTGAGTACTTTGACCTGTCTCAGAGCATTGGCATGGGCTCTTTTTAAAGCTAAATCACTCATCGCATCCCATGTTTCAGCCAATACGCCCGGCACAGGTTGCGCCAATGATAAAGCTAATCTTTCTACGTTGATAGCTGTTAGCGGAAGTGTTCGGATATTCAGAGCCAGCAAAGCGTCTTGCAGTTCAGCTAACAACAAAAGGTTATTAAGCTTAAACTGAATAAGCGTTGAAGAGGTCCAGGCATGGTCTGCATCACACAAAATGATATTCTGTTGATTTACATAAGCCGTTTTAATTTGCTGTTTGTTAGCTTCAGGAGAAACAGCCAATTGTTCTGGCAGCTCTGTTCTGTATTTATCGAGAGCCTGAATTGCTTCCTGAGTTAATTTGTCTACAGCTTGGCGCGCGCTCAATGCTGATTGGTGACATTCAGATGCAACGCTGATGTTGACCCGAACAAACTCTGCCGCTTTCGCAGATGTTCCTTCACCGATGATTTCAAATTTTCCGGCCCATACCGAAGAGGCTAATAGCGTGGCAGTTAAAAATAGCGTTTTTTTCATGACTGACTTCTTTCTTTTTAAGTTTTATTGATGGCACCCTGCCCTCAATGCATGAAGCTTATATAAAGAAAGAATGGTCATTAAGATAATGAATTGGTTTTGAACTTATGATAACTAATTATAATACTTAAAAATCAGCGATTGCCGAAAGTATTCCAGATGTAGCAGCAGACTTCTTTTCCGACTTTCTGTTTTGTGTCAGTTTTTTCTTTATTGAGTTTGCCAAGCGTGTAGGGCCGGATCTGCGGCGAGAATTGCTCAGGGCATTTCAATTCTTGTTTTTCAACAAGTCGCTTTAGGGAGATACAGCCTTCGGCATCGCGATATTTCTCAAGCCACTCAAGGCCCCTGAATTCGTTACTGGCATTAACAGTGGCTGAGGTTAGTAAAATAATGAACACCGAAAACCGGCTGAATTTCATGAATGGTTCCTGATTCCAATTTGCAATTTCGGGCCTATCGAATCGATTTCACCCGAAATTACAAAAATAGTAGATACTATTTTCCTTTAGCTTTTTCTTTCTTCTTTTCTTGCTTTTCTTTTGTGGTCAGCTTAGGTTTTCCTTTGCCTTCTTTTGCTTGCTTATCGCCTTTTCCCATTTGAATCTCCTTTTTAGGTTTTAACTAACTTATCACAGAGCCAGGAAATTTGCAAAATCGGCATTTAAAAAAATAGACCAAAGGAATTAAATATGAATAGCCGCCTCTCAACTCTCATTTATCCCCACACCGATAATGAATTTATGAGTTTTTACGAAAGAAATGAGCCTTTCATTGTCCATAACAATGACAATCTGATGAAATCTATATCTGATCTATCTTTTTTAAACTCATTAGATAGCATGCTGCAAAGCTGGCCCTCAACAATTCAAGCGCATCTTCCCGATCTACGAGACGAATCAAGCTCAATCTCTACTTCTGCTCAGGATGCCAAGAAGCTGCATAACAACGGAATGGGGCTGCTTTTTAATGAAGTTCAGAGTATTTCACCATTTCTGAGCCTTTGGCTTGAAAACATAAGAATGGATTTAGGATTGTCAAATTTGAGTTACAAGCGATGCTTGGTTTACTCGACTCCGAACGGCAAGGGAACATCACCTCATTTTGATCAAAACATTAATTTCGTATGTCAGATTAAAGGAACGAAAGTTTGGCATTTAGCTCCTAATCAACATATTCAAAATCCACTGACCCGACATAGCATGGGGACTGAGCCCGACTCAGAAATGGTCGGTTACCTTGAAAGAAACCTACCTACTAAAATGCCGACCGACTCTCAAACTGTTACTCTGCAACCCGGCTCTATGCTGTTTGTTCCACGAGGATATTGGCATTCGACGGAAGCAACTTCAGACGCACTGGCTCTTAATTTTACTTTCACTGCGACCACCTGGATTGATCTTTTCACCACCGCTCTGCGAAGCCGGCTGTCGCTTTCTCCGGAATGGCGTGCCACGGCCAACGGTGTTTCAGATCCGAAGCGCCTGTCAATGGCTGAAGAGGAACTAGAAACACTTCTTTACTCGATCATTGAAGATCTACCGAACTGGAATGCCCAAGATATAATAAATGCCACTGAAAATAAAATAGATCAGTGAGCATTTAGTAATGAGTGAAGATTTCTATATCGATGAAAAATGGCTAGCGGCATACTTTGAAAAAGATTGGTTCGATAAAGTAATCTCGGATAGTTCAGCGAAAGATTTCAAATTTGAATATCCGGGCTATGGTCCAATTGAACTCTATAGTGACTACCACGAAAAAATGGTCGAATTCTTGAATAAAGAACTCACAAAATTATCTGTTAAACCTCATCGCCTGCTTGAAATCGGATCATCATTAGGTCGATCTTACTATGAACTTTGCAAAAGCCTGAGCAGTATTCGGTCAGCGACTCTGGTTGAGCCCTCGCAAAACCTAGTGTCCTTATTTTCTAAAATTTTTATTAAAGGTGGTCTTAACACATTTCCGGTTCTTACCGGCAATCGCGAAATGGCCTATATCGATTTTAATACTGATGCACAAAAGAATTCCTGCTCTCAAGTCGACCTTACTTTGCTGAATTCAACATTTGACCAGGTTCAAGTACGTCCCGATTACTTCGATTTGGTGATTTCGTCGAATGTAATTGATCAGTGCCATGAACCCCTCGCTCTCGTTGAATTACTTAAAACCTCAACCGCGCCGGACGGAATACTAGTGCTTTCTTGCACCTACCAATGGAACGAAAAATATATTGAAAATCAAGCCCCTGAAATTAAAAACATAAATCATCTATTTCAGAATGGCTGGAAACTCCTCAATGAAACTAATATTCCGTTTAAAGTCAGGCGCCATGAAAGATTCTGGATGCATTTTCTCTCGCACGTTTCTATTTTTCAAAAAATGTAAGTTTTGATTTGTTAAATGTTCTGATTTTCAGGCAACGTTCGTTTTCAGAACTACTTTGGCCCAATTCGTTCAAAACGCTGGCCGGAAGATTTTTATTTTCATTCAGAAATACCTGAAGTTTATTCTGAGAGTCCTCATCACATAATGCTGGCACCAAATTTCGACTGAAGTTGGATAAAAAGTTTTCATCAAATTCTGCCGCTTTGCCGCGGAGAAATTCGAAATATAAATTTGCCACTTGCTTTCTGAGCTCATTTTGATCAGGCGGAAATAAGTTGCGCATAACTGACTCCTGCTGCTCATTAGACAACCCGGACTTTTTGTCAGTAAGGGCACTGAACCACTTGAGTTTATTTTCAATCGCGGGCACCGCGGCTTTTGCAGCATAGGAAGAGCTTACACCCCGCGCTGACTTGTCTTTTTTCGTCTCGGCGGCAATGAGATTCTGAATTTTCGGATACTCATTGCCTGCAAGTTTCACCAGTATTGACCATCGCATGTCCTGATCAACTTTCTGACCTTTTATTTTTTCGGTGCCGGAGAGAAGTTTTTGCAATCGATCTAAAGCCTCTTTCGAATGTGCTGCCTGAATATAATTTTCTAACCAAAGTCTTTGAATATCGGTTCCTGCTGCAGAGTTAATCATGAGAGCCCAGTAGCTCTTTTCAATTAAATTCCGAAAATCAAAATCGGCATTATCAAAGTAAAAAACTGAATTGAATCCGTGCCCCTTGCTCGAAGTAGTCGCTGACATTTCCGTTAAAATCTTAAAGTTCTTTTCTTTTAAGAGTGCATTCAAAACGAACGATTTATATGTATCAAGTCTCATATTTTGATCGCGAACCATTTCCCAGAAAGAATCGGTCAGCATCATTCGTAAATGCACATCTTCAATTTCTGAAAAATGCTCCAAGGCATTATTCACAGATTTTTGATCAAGTGACACTTTCAGATAGGCGTGGTCGCCAAAATTAGGAATTATGGCCTCCGGACATTTCGCTTGCTCACTGACAATCAGACTTTGCGCCTCTTTGATCAGGATTTCCTTCTGAGTGTTGAAAATCGAAAATTTTTTGTCGACAGACTTTAACATTGCAAATTGCAATGAATGCGGTCGAACATCTTCATTTCGCTTATTTTCGAGATTCACTTTAACGGCTTTTAACCTATCATTTTCACAGACAAAAGAAGTGGTCAGTACATCGGGCGTGGCCTGGTTAAGCCAGAGATCCGACCATTCCGTCAGATCCTTGTCAGCGGCTTTTGCGATTTCTGAAATAAAGTCATCGACTTCGGTGTTTTTGTAAGCATAATTCTTAAAATAACTCTGCAATCCGATCTGAAAATTCTTTTCACCTACAAAGTACGAAAGCTGTTTAAGCACGGACGCACCTTTTCCATAGGTGATTCCGTCAAATTTAGTAAACGCTTCATCGGTGTTTTTAACCTCACCTGCAATTGCATGCGTGTTGGCAATCTGGTCTTGCCAATAGGCCCATTTTTTCATGTCAGCGTAAAAAGTAATCCATGCACTTTTGAATTCGGTGGCCTCAACTAAACACTTGGTCGCCATATAACTTGCAAAACTTTCATTAAGCCACAACCCGTCCCACCATTTCATAGTGACCAGATCACCGAACCACATATGGGCCATTTCATGAACTATGGTATTCGCCAGATTTTCTCTGTCTTCTTCGGTGACCGCTCCCCGCTTAAGGAAAGATTCGCTGAAGGTGATCGCTGCCGTATTTTCCATTGCACCCATAGAGAATTCAGGAACTACAATCTGGTCGTATTTTTCAAAAGGATAGGCATAGTCGAAAAATTCACCGAAATACTTTAAACCTTGCTCAGTGATTTTAAACCATTCATCCACACGCAAATACTTTGCCATGCTGGCGCGAACAAAAAGACGCGACGGGATAGTGGCCGAATTAGAAGTGAAGACCTTGTAAGGACCGGCATGCAGCGAATACAAGTAAGTACTTAGTTTCGGAGTGGTTTTAAATATCCAAAGCTGGCTATTTTTAAATTGCTTAACTTCTTTGGGAAGTGTGGTGCTGATCGCCTGCCATTTTTTTGGCGTAGTCACAGTTAAGCTAAGTGGCGCTTTAAGATCCGGCTGGTCAAAACAGGGAAACATTCGATTGGCATCAAAAGGCTCAAATTGCGAATAGAGGTAGACCGCTTTATCTTCCGGATCTTCGAATCTATGCAGTCCGATACCCGTGTTGCTGTACTTTCCCAGATAACTGATTACAATTTTATTAGGTCCTTTTTTTAGATATTTTTTCGGAATTTCTAAAGCCCGCACTAAGACTTTAAAATCAGCGACTTCATTGCCGTTGACGTTAACATTTAAAAGGGTGGAATCGGTGCTGTCGATTCTCAGGTCGTCTGCAAGTTTATTGAGTGAGAATTCAATCGTGACTCTTCCATCGAAGCTTTTTGCGGATGCACTCGTATCAATTGCTAAAACATAGCTAACTTCTGAAATAATTTCTGATCGTTTTTCAGCTTCTATTTGGCTTAGAGTGCCACTATCTGCGGCCACGAGGCTCTCTGCAAAAAGCGAAAGGCTGTTGGTTAAAATCGCTATAATTATAATTATAATTAGTTTCATAGAAAACCTTGGTTAAGTTAAGAGTTAAAACCTAACTTGAGGATAAACAATTGTAAAGGCAGGTCTCAAAACGAGCGTTTTCAGATTCTAACTTCACAGAAAGTGTTTAGCCTTTGTTCGATTTCACTAGAAATTGCTATTAACTATCGGACCCCGTTGCTTGTGATAAAATAGACTATTATGAAGTACAAGGACGTAATTTATAGCATTTTCTGCGGCTGCGCCCTTCCTCTAGTAGGATGTGCAGGCCCGGTTTCCCCATTCGGTGGCCTTGAAGTTTGGTCAGGAGATGGCGAAAGTTTTGTTTACAACGCATCAGACCTCCCCTCGAAGGATTTTACCTTTTTTCCTAAACGTCAGGTGCTTCATAAAGCTTCGGATTTCAAAATCGATTTCAAATTGGAGAGCAACCTTAAAACGAAGCCTCAAATCAAAGTAATCTATAATAATAGAGAAGTGACCACTGCATTCCTAAAGTCAGCCAAAACTCAAATCCTGCCAGAACAACAAATTGAGTATGTTTTTAAAAAATTAAATCTTAAACCCGATAAGAAGCACCGAATTGACGTCTATTGGAGCCCAAATGAGAATAGTAACTTCTTTCGCTTAACTTATCTACCTCCAAACTGTTCAATCAGCGCAGCAAGGGGCCTGGCCTCGATGTTACCTTTCAATCCGAAAAAAGAAGTCATTAAAGCGATTAATACCACGGCTCAGCTTCAACAGTTGAACCCGTCATTACTGGCCGGGTTGATTGCACAAGAGTCCGGTTTTAACCCGTCTCAGATCAGCCGTGCAAAAGCCGTCGGACTCACTCAGATTACGTCAGTGGCTGACGAAGAAATTAAGAAATTCAGGCCCGATTGGACAAGCGACCCCCGAATAGATGACTTAAGCCTTGCTGAAATTCAGAACATGGTTAAACGACAGGAAATCGGTCGCAATCAGGATTGGCGACTGAACCCTGCGCAAGCTGTCGAAGGTGGCGCACTTTATCTGAATTATCTAATCAACTACTGGAACATTTCCGAAAACAGAAAACTTTTGAACAAATACCCGCAAACAGAAATAACGGATGTGATTTTAGCCAGTTACAATTCGGGCCCGGCTCGAGTCAAAAGCAAAACAAAATCGGAAGGCCAAAAATGGCTCGATGACGAGGAGCTCAAAGAAGCCTTTAAATACGTTAACAGTGTGGTGAGTTATTGCTATCACTTTTCAGAAACCAACTAGGAGTGCCCCATGCGACGACGACCTTTATCAATTACTTTTTTCAGTCTAATTATGTTAGGTATTTTTATCAGTTTTCCGTTGCAGGTCATTTATCTACAGGATGCAGAAAGTCTATTTCAGTCTCTGACCTCACTGAATATCGCGGTTGCATTTCTTTGCCTTTTCACTGCCATATCCGCTTATAATGTTCATAAAACATTTCACTTTCTCATTCCCGTTACGTTTGCCGCGGTCATTTTTAACAATTGGTGGGTAGGATACGTGGGCCTCAACTACAGCCTGACTGAAACCTCAGTGGCCAGTCTCATTTTCGTTATTTTTTGCGCACTGCTTTTGGAAAAAAACGCATTTAAAGTACTTAGAAATCCTCAACTTAAATGGTGGAACATTGCCGTCAGGCGGCAGACCGAAATCCCGGTATCACTATTTTTTTCTCGAGGAGAAACTCTGATTAAAAAATCTTTTGACATCTCTGAATCAGGACTGTTTCTGCATGGACTTGAAACAAATGAACTTGAGCGCCTGATTGTCGGAGAAAAACTCAACCTCTGTATGCATTTCGGCAAAATTTTAAAAATTCGTTGTGACGCTAAAATAGTCAGAAAAAATGAAGCCCGCGGTATTTACCCCGGAG
>JAYVIY010000260.1:0-3614 GCA_043769795.1 Pseudobdellovibrio sp.
CATTTTCACACTGTAACCGAAAACCAGTTTCTGATACTTAATCATAAGAGACTCAAAACTTTTTGAGTCTCCTTCTGATATTTTTTTAATTAAAACTAAATCCTGTTCGTTTGCCATTTCTCATTAGCAAATCCTAAACAGCAATGAATGTCTATTATTTGTTTTCAGTACCCTGAACCGGCGCCGCTTGCGAATTATTTACCGGTACAACGGGAGGTCGGTTTTGGTCATCGTGTTTTTGTTTGTAGATAAGTTCACTTTGCTTATCTTGAGCTTTTTCGATCTTCAATTTTTCTTTGTCCGTAATTACACCATCTTCTTTAGCTTTAGCTTGCATGTGATCAATTCGCTTCTGGCCTTTACGTAATTTTTTAGCTTCTTTTCGAGTTAAGGTTCCCGACTGCACACCCTGTTGAATTCTGTTTTGCTGTGAGTGCTCACGAACTTGGTCACGTCGAGCTTCGGCAGTTGCAACTAAAATAGTCATCGCCAGTACTGATACTAAAAGATTCTTCATATTTCCTCCATTTTTGGTTTGTTTCTATAGTCATGACGTGAAGCTCACCTAAAAGTTACGAATATTTATTCAAATTAGCGTATTTTTAGGATTAGATAGTTGATGTGTCTTTTATTGAGACACAAAAGGGTGAATTTGAGTTTTAAAGCAAGCCTACGTAAAAACGTTGAAAACTGCGTTCAATTTCTTCAGAAATACACAGAAAGAATCTGGTACCCGACTCTTATTGGCTTTTTGGCTTTCGTAGATACGTTTATAATTATCATTCCTACGGATGGTCTGTTGATTTCAAGCGCCATGCTTAAACCAAAGAGTTGGTTCAATTTGGCTCTTTGTATTTCGGTTGGTTCCACGGTCGGAGGCATGATTTTCTTTCATCTTATTCAAAAACATGGCTTACCCTGGATTCTCGAAATTTATCCCGGAATCAATAGTGGCCCTATCTGGGCCTGGTCTGAAACTTTTTTTCTTAAATATGGCTTATTGCTGGTCTTTATTGTGGCTGCCACACCAATAATTCAACAGCCGGCAATTATCTTTGCAAGCCTTGCGCATACGCCTTTTCTGCCGATGATGTTCGTTGTATTTCTAGGCCGTTTTCTTAAAAATATTATCATGGCCTACATCAGTTCACATTCACCGCGACTGATCTCTAAAATGTGGGGAGTTCAAGACGAGCTTGATGAAGTCGGAATTCACATCGGCTCGCCTATTCATCGCAACCTGAATAAAGATTCAACTTAACTCGTCGGATATTATTTTTTGGATTAAGTTTGTAGGCTAACTGTTCAATTAAATTCACTTTGAATTGAAATTTTAATTTTAACCTACCAGTTAGTTTTTTAAGAACCGCTTCTTGATCTTCACTGAGAACAAGCATTTCACTGCAATCAGTAAAATTCACCTGTTCTAACTGAGCGCTATCAACGTCTGCAAATTGAAACTTTTTATTGAGGATAAAAGCTTCAGTTATCCACTCCGGAGTGCCACCGACCCGGTAAATCGTTTTGATCTCAGGGTGCTCATTTAAGTAAAGCGACATCTCGATGAGATTTTTCTGAGCCGGAAAAAAACTGGCCACGACAAATAATACCCCGTTCAAACTGTGCAAAAGCATCAAGCGAATGCGATTTTCTTTCCAATTTTGGTGCAGACGCATAAGAAACGGAAACATCAGAAAAATTAAAATTGGAATCACTGAGATGACGAATCTTTCCCATTTCTGCGGAAACAAAGAATGCAGAAAAACAAAAAGCCCGAGCATCATCAGCAGACTACGATTGGCCCAGAAATAATCGTTCAAAAAATCACGTGAATACCGCTTAATGAAAAACGGCATCAATCCGATGACAAAAATTAGAATCGGATAGAAAAATAGGGTGCGATTGCCGTAATCAGAACCATGGGCGAAATTATAGAAAGTGAGGTTCAGTAAAGAATAGTGAAATTTTCCGCGAAGGTACACATCGGGTATTCCGGAAAGTATGAAAAGGACCAAACCGACTCCTCCAGCTAGAAACAGATGTCGGTAGCTTTTCTTCAGCATTGGAAGAATTATGAAAACGAGCGCACAAAAACCCAGTTGCTGGCGTAAAACAAAAGCCACCGAGGCGAACAACACTCCCCATAAAAGATCACGTAACTGCGAATCCTTGTCATACTTGATTGCACAAACCGCAGCTAAAGTCAGCCAAGGTGCCGCCAAAGCTTCAAACATGGGCCGGGTCAGACTAAATGCCGCTCCGAAATAAAAAATCAGCATCAGAAACAGAAAGTTCGTATCACTTGCATTTAAATTTCTGGTTTTAGAAAAAGAATGAAATGCAAAAAACAAAAGAAGAGTTCCTATCAGACCCAAAACTAAAATAACAATTCGATACTGCCAATAAGGAGAGCTTACGCCGAGGCTTAACGCCGATTGTGCAACAATATGCATTGGCAGCAACTGCAGCGGCGACTTCACATCATCTGCTGCAACAAGAGTCATTAGAGAGGAGTTTTGAGCCGGTATATACCTGGTGATTCCCACCCAGTACTCATCAAGAGCCATAAATCCATCATTTACAATCATCACAGCTAAATAGAGCGCCAAACCTAACAAAATGACGTGTGATTTTTTAACTTTTTCGGCCAGCATTTTTATGAGTTTACGCCAATCAATAAATGAAGCAATATAAAGTCATGTACAAAGGTGAAAAATTCAATAGCATAAGTCATCTGATCGGGGCGCTACTTGCCTGCGCAGGAGTTTCATTTTTACTGGCTTCGGCGATAGATAAAAGTGACCTGTTCAAAATCATTGCGTTCAGTATTTATGGAGCAATGATGGTATCCCTTTATGCAATCTCGACAATTTATCATAGTACAAAAGGGCCCTTAAAAGATTTTTTCAGGCAAATGGATTACATTTCTATTTACTTGATGATTGCCGGCAGCTACACCCCGATCACCCTAATTGTTTTAAATGGGGCGTGGGGTTGGAGTTTGTTTGTCATCAGCTGGCTTTTAGCTATCGTCGGAATCGTTCAAGAAATAATCTTAGGTAAAAAAACTCGCAAGTATTCTATTTTTATCTATTTACTCATGGGCTGGATTGTACTGATTGCCATTAAACCCTTAGTCGAATCTTTACCCCTCGGCGGATTATTGTGGCTCGTGGCCGGTGGCCTATTTTACACGTTTGGCGTGGGATTTTTCTTACTTGACGAAAAATATAAACATTTTCATGGGTACTGGCACCTTTGCGTACTGGCAGGGAGTATCTGCCAGTTTATTTGCATGTACCTCTTTGTTGCTTAAATTGTAATTACAAAACTATTAAATTACTCAAGCCAGATTCTCTGCATACCCATTCGGTCACATTTTCCATCGAAGCTATGACTGGTTACCCGCTTTTTAGGAGACATCTCAAGAAATCGTCTGATACCCGGAATATTAACATCAACCATATTTTTTATTGCTGTTGCATCCGGAGTATGGCTGAAACCCAATTCAAATAGCAAAGACCAGATTCCATGCTTCCAATAAGCATAGTCTTCAAATGTTCCATCGGCCGGATAAAGCACCTGCGTGTTATTTCCGATCTGGTAATTACTTT
>JAYVIY010000261.1:0-3593 GCA_043769795.1 Pseudobdellovibrio sp.
TAATATTGTCATTGGTAAAACTCGACTGCACTAATCCCAGATTAAAAACCGAATCGGCTACACTGAGATTTTCTTTTTTGCGACCAGCAACAACATTGGCTTCTTCTTTACCGTAACCCATGTAAGCTTGAGGGAAAGCGTAATACACGCTATTGGGCTCTGAAAAACTTCCGATGATAAGGTTGGTTTCTGTAAAAAAAGTGCCTTGCTTTTTCAAGGTTAAATTCATTTGAAATTGCTGTTGCGAATTGGCATCAACCTGAGAAGTTTCCATATAACTGATGGCTTTGAACTCGAGCTCAACCAAGGTTTTCAAAGCCTCTGAATCCGTTTTTGATTTCGAATTTTTAAAGACGGACGAGCCACCGGCTGAGGATGGGCCAGTTTCGGCTGAAACGCCCGATGCTAAAAGCAACACAACGGCCCAAAGCGAAGCGACACATTTCAAATAATGAGAACTGATAATCCGCATAATGCCGGATAACTTGCTAAAAATAGTCCAACCTTAAAAGCTTTTAAACTACTTTAAAGCCGAAATTAATGTCGAAGTTTCAAACTCAGAGTCACGATGGGTCATCGTCTACTAGTTTGACAGGGGTCTTCTTGAACAAAAAAAATCTCGCACTTCAGACGAAAGTCTGAGCCTCAGGCTACTTTTCGGGTGATGTAATTGAAAGTGGTCGCATCCGGCTGTTGTTTTTTCCAAGAAGCGTGAACACTCAAGAATATTCGAACCAATTCGGGTTCGAATTGGGTGCCCGAACAGCGTTTGAGTTCGGCATAAATAATTTCGTCTGTAAGACCTTTTCTGTAGATGCGATCCACTGACATTGCATCATAGGTATCAACCACAAGAATTACCCGCGAAACTAGCGGAATTTCGTCGCCCATTAGTTTATCGGGATAGCCCGCGCCATCAATTCTTTCGTGGTGACCACGGACTGCCGGTAAAATCTGCTTAAAGAACGGATGCGCAGCAAACGGCTGAATTATCTGTTCACTGATAACACTATGACTTTGCATAACATCCAGTTCGTGGGCATCCAGTTTTCCGGGTTTAAGAAGTATGTTGCGTTCAATTCCAATTTTTCCGATATCGTGTAGAATTCCTGAAAACTCGGCCACCTTTTGCTCGAATTCATTCATGCCCATTGCGGCAGCTAATTTTCGGCTGTATTCGCCCACTCGGAGACAGTGGAAATAAGTAGAAGGCTCGACTGCTTTTAAAGACTCCAGCAACGATTTTACAGAATCATAAGACCAATCAGGAATATCGCCCCAAGCCATGCAGTGTCCCCTACTCATTTAATTTATCGGGTATGAAGGGTCTGGACTTGAGAATTAAATGGGAATTTCTCATAATGAGACTATGAAAAACTTTATGACAACTTGTTCGTTTTCATTATCGATTTTGCTTCTTTTCTTGATTTTTTCTAATACAGCTTCTGCTGAAAAAATAAAAGTCAAAAAGGTCAAAGGAACTCAGGCTGTTATTGAAACTGTTAACGTTCTGGAAGAAGGCCAAACCTATGATTTAAACTCGGAGTCGGTGTCACAGGATATCGATTACAAAACCAGCGTACTTCAATCAAGAAGAAATTCGCTAACGCTCGGAGGGCAGCTGAATTTTCTCAGGTCAGACAGCTCTCAGACAAATCAATTTTCTTTGCAGGCCCGCTACGGCTGGAATTTTTCAAGCGTTGAAGCCGGGACATTCATCGAGGCTTCAAGCCAGGATGTGGGAGCTGGTGCGACGACCACGATTTTAGGAGGCGGCTACATCGATTACAACGTCATTCCCAACCGCGATCCGAAAAAAATGATTTACGGACCTTTTGGGCTGATCGGCATAGGCTCTACCTCCTATCCAAGTTCTACGGCAGGAGGAAGTGTTTCGACATTGCAGACTAACTTCGGAGCATTTCTTAGTTATTTTATCGGAAGTTCAAATACCGCGCTTCGTGGCGAAGTCTATGGAACTTATCAACAGGTAAACACTACAGCACAGCAAAGCACGCTGACCGGTTTAGGTGCCAGAGGGCTGCTTGTTTTTTACTTCTGATTCTCTTTAGATTTTAATTTTCTTTTTTCTGACTATTTTTTATCTTGAGTAAATTGTTCAGTTTCAACGAATTATGGACAACTACATTTTCACCCATTTGCCCATGAATATTTTGTTTGCGTCGGCCAATGTCGACCATGAGTTCTATTTTTTCTAACAAGAGATCGAGTTTAAATGGCTTCGCAATGTAATCGATGGCACCTAGTTGCAAGGCCTCAAGCAGAAATGAAGTTTCATTATTGCCGGTAACAAGACAGATATTAAGATCCAGATTGTGCAGTAGCGACTGTCGGATAAATTCCATTCCATTCATGACAGGCATGTTGATATCGCAGAGAACCAAGGCCGGCTTCAGTTTATTCTGAACGACCATTTCAATGGCCTGCTGGCCATTGAAAGCTCGTACAACTTCATAATTATGCATGACCAGCACTTCAGAAAGAATATCGTTGAGCTCACTTTCATCCTCAATAACCAAAACCATTACCTTGTCCACAGGAGCTCCTTCAATTCTGACTTTTCAGCCGCCAATACGATATCGACTGAATTTTTAAAGAATTGAACATTTTTGCCGTAATTTAACAATTTAGTTTGTGAAGTAGGTCCGGGCTTGACCCGAAATCTCAGTTAGAGACGGTAAAGAGCAAAAAAAAAGAGGCTTCATCAGAAGCCTCTTTTTTTTAATCAAAATTGAATTTAGATTAAAATTACCATTTGATCTGGTCGACGTCGTAACCCCATTTAGTTAATGCATTTTTGTACATTCCTTTAATGAAATCCTGAGCTTGTTCAGGTTTTAATCCCAACTCAGTAGCAGAACGATTCGTTAATTCACGAGCCGCAGTGGTGTCACCGGCTTGTAAATTATGGAATGCAGCGATTGCTTCTTTATAAGATGCGCCGCCAGAAATTGTTCTGAAAGTTTTGTCTTGATCTTTTTCAGTTATTTTTCCGCGCTCAGCACCCATTACAGCCCAAGAATTCAAAGCAGAAGCTACTGCTACAGCTTTAGAAGCTGAGAATCCGTAAGACTTCATCAGTTTGTCCGCACCAGCTTTGATCAACTTGATGTTTGATTGAGATTTAATTGCAAATGAATCTGAATCTCCGGCTTTGTTTGCATCTTTATTGTTGATCGCTTGACCGTAGTTTGTAGCACCGGTGTTAGCTGAATAAAGAACTCCGTTTTTACCGAACCAATATTGTTTGCCGGCTACGTTTTCCCAGAATGCACCAGTAACGCCAACGCCAATGGTAGATCCAGATACATATCCTGCAAATTCATTTGGATTTGCATAGTATTGAAATACACCTAAATCATTGAAAACAGATGCGCGACCAGAAGAATCGAACTTAACATACCAAAGGTCATCAGAACCATAACCTTGACTGTTATATACCGGATCTGCAGATACAGTTACGCGTTGGCCAGTAGAACGAACGAAAGTACAGCCCGGTGTAGGCTGAGAAGTACTTCGGCAAACGTCACCGAAAACAGTTTCATACGGATAACGTACGATGTCTGTTGAAT
>JAYVIY010000262.1:0-9496 GCA_043769795.1 Pseudobdellovibrio sp.
AGCGATGCTTTGAATTCTGCAATTGATGTGGCCAATAACTTTTCACAACGCATCTCTGAGTCGTTTGCGGCAACTGCTTTTTTTTCGGTTGCCATTGAAGTCATAGAAAAGAAAAGAAACATTGAAACTAGACCGATAAGTTTGAGCATTTAAGACCTCCCTTTCGTCAGATTTAACTAGACCCTACTGATATTGTCGAGCGAATAACCATGACAGCTATGCAAAAAATGGCTGTAATAGTTGAATTACACCAAGGGGGTATTTTGTGTTAAAATGTATTAGCTTTATCGCGGCACTGATGATGTTGTCGCAAGCTCAAGCCTATCATTATGGAATGGCGGGTTGTGGTTTAGGTTCTTTAGCGTTCAAAGATCAACCGGGCATGATTCAAGTGGCGGCAGCAACCGTTAATAATATTGTTTCTCCGCAAACGTCTGCGATTACTTCTGGTACTTCGGGTTGTTATGACTCGGGAAGTGTTGCCGCTAAGATCGATTATATCGAAACAAATAAAGTGTCATTAAAAGAAGATGCGGCTCGCGGTCAGGGTGAAACTTTGGAAGGACTTATGACACTTTTAGGTTGTTCTGAACATCCGGCGGTAAAGTCTGAACTCAAGAGTAATTTTCAGACTATTTTCGGTCAAGACGACGCACAAGGTATTTTAAAAGCTATTCAGTCAAATTCATCAGTGCAAAAATCTTGCGTAACATTGGGTTAATAGGAGTACATCATGAAAAACATTTTAATTATTTTAGTAACAGTTGTCGGTTCGATTTCTTTTGCACAAACAAAGGCAAAGCCGGCACCGGCTAAACAGGCATCTCCGACTCAGAATGCACCAGCAAGAGCTAATCGCCAGTTTGCCAGACAATATGGAATGGCAGGTTGCGGTTTAGGTTCGGTAGTTATGGGTAAAACCGGTGGTCAGATTTCTGCCGGCACAACAAACGGCACTTCATTTAATCAGACTTTCGGGATCTCGGCCGGAACTTTAAATTGTGTTGATTCTCCGAGTGCAGAAGTGGCTGGCAGAATGGACCATTTTATCTTGGTTAACCGCTCACAGATTCAGGGTGACATAGCTCGTGGAAACGGTGAAACCATCGCTGCCTTAGGTAGCTACATGGGATGCACTGAATCTTCGAACAAAATCGGAGCTCAGCTAAAAGCAAGTTATTCAGATATTTTTGATCACGAAGCAATGCCAAATGAAATTACCGATAGTATTATTACTGTGATTTTAAGCTCACCGGAGCTTTCTCAACAGTGCGCTAATCTCGGTTAATTTTTTAGCTCCATTCATCTCAAAAGTTGCCAAGCGGCGCTTTTCTGGAATAAAGTTCTTAAAATGAAGATTTTAAGAACTTTTTTTTTATTTTCAAGCCTCACTTTTTCTTTTTCGGCTGAGCTATTTGCTGCCGTTCTAAGTATTGATTCGCAAAAAGTTTTAGAAATTGCCAATGCTAAAAACATTTCAGAATCCCGCGGCTGGAAGAAACTGTTGCATATTGAACCCAATATGTTTGGGTTAAAGTCACGACAGATATCCGATCCGAACTTTTATCTTAGCAACTCACCTGAGTATCAGAACCTTACCGAATTAGAAGCCACTTTGTTGGCCTTTAGTGAGCCCGCTGAAAATTATGCGCGATTGATCGAGCATCCATTGAAAAAAAATATTACCGGAAAATTTATGGATCACTCGCAACATGCGATTTGCCGATTTCCGGCCCGCCTGAAGTTTTTGAAAGCTGAATTACCTGATTTAAAAGAGTACTGGCAATCTCTACCGCAGGTCAGTTGCCTTTATCAAAATATTTTTTTGGAAGCCATTGATGCTGAATCTATTAGTTTTGTATTTTCGTCATATTATTCAGATAGCCCCGGATCGGCTTTCGGGCATACGTTTTTCAGGATAAACCGAAAGTTCAATCAGACCAAATCAAGGCAAGAACTTTTGGATTACGGCGTTGGCTTTGCGGCAAATGTTACTGTGACCAACCAGGCTCTTTATGCTGTTCTGGGATTAGTCGGAGGTTTTACCGGTTCGTGGTCAAATCTTCCGTATTATTACAAAGTCAGAGAATATAATAATTTCGAAGCCCGCGATCTTTGGTCTTATGATCTCAACCTGAAACCGGATGAAGTTCAGATGCTGGCCGATCATCTTTGGGAGATTGGGCCGCATTTTTATACATATTATTTTTTCACTCAGAATTGCGCGTTTCATATGTTAACAATGTTAGAAGCAGCCGCACCCCGTTTGCATCTGATTGAACACGTTCCTTTTTACTACGTGATTCCCTCCGACTCGATGAAAGCCTTATTCTACGAACAGGATCTGGTTAAAAATGTCAGTTTTCGACCGAGCATCCGAAAAGTTTTTTTAGAACGAGTGAATCGATTAGAAAAGCAGTCCTATATGGCCTTAGCTAAATACAGTAGCACCGAAGATTCTAGTGACTCGGATCAACTTGGTTCTGTCGCAGAAAAGGCTTTGTTTCTTGATGCCGCCATGGACTTGGTCGATTTGCGAAACCCCAATCTGAGTGCCGAAAAGAACCCGGATACCTTTGAACGAAAAAATCAACTTCTTAAAAAACGTGCCGCACTCGATTATATTACTCCCGAATTGAGCCTAAAAACTCTTGAACAAGAGCATCCGGAGGGCTCGCACGGGTCGTCGCGAGTAGGCTTGAGCTATCAGGAAAAATCAAATTTGAAGAGCGGAAATTTTGAGTATCGATTTGCCCTGCATGACCTACAAGACCCACAGGTGGGTTTACCTCAGAATTCGCAGTTGGAATTTTTTAATTTCAAGTTTTCATTGTTGCCGGGCGAGTTGAAATTTGAAGAAATGAATCTATTTAAAGTCTTGAATCTGAATCCGATTAATTTTTTTGAAACGAAGGCCTCTTGGGGGGTTGAACTCGGTGTTCAGAATAAAAAACCCTACTGCGAAGCCCATGACCGCGATTGTTTTTTGAACGGAGCTTTAGTTAAGGTAGGAGCTGCAAAAAATATTTTTTCCGAGAGCCTGTTAATCTGGGCCATGGGAAGTTTGAACTTGAGATACGGCCCGACGCTTCTTGATTCTAAGTTTTATACGGCACCGGGTTTTGAAGTTGGTTTGCTTTTTCGATTCAATTTTGAAACTTCTTTTATGTCGCGTTTTAGTCGCGAGTACCCACTGGATCGCGGAATCTACGAGCAGAATTATGAAGCCGAACTTCGGCACTCAATTTATAAAGATAATAGTTTCGGATTGCGAATAAAAAATGATTACTACGGAGTCGCGGCTTATTTCTATTATTAATTCGGAGTGTTGAATGTCAGAAGAAGTAAATGAAACACATGATAAGGTTTTAAACCCGACTGTTGTAAAGCTTGGCTTTGTTTCTTTACTTGCCGATATTTCTAGCGAGATGCTCTATCCGATTACGCCTCTGTTTTTAACGGGTATTCTAGGTGCTTCGATGTTATCGGTAGGTCTCATTGAAGGCGTTGCAGAAGTTATTGCAAGTACTCTGAAATTTTATTCAGGGAAATGGTCGGATCGCATTATAAAACGTAAACCATTTATCGGAGCGGGGTATTTGATTTCGGCATTGGCGAAACCTCTGATCGGAATTTCAACAACATGGATTGGTGTCTTATTCGCTCGTGGTTTTGATCGAACGGGTAAAGGGCTTAGAGGAGCACCTCGGGATGCCTTACTTTCGGAAAGCGTACCCGAACGATTTCGGGGGCAGGCCTTCGGTTGGCATCGGGCCATGGACACGTTGGGCGCAGCTATAGGACCACTTATTGCCGTTATTTATCTTACCTACTTTAGTGCAGATCTGAGGTCGATTTATTTTATAGCGCTGATTCCAGGGTTAGCGGCTGTGGCCGTCGTGATGTCGATCAAAGAAAAAAAATCTGGAGCTGAATTTGTTAAAAAGAGGTCCGCTGGGCCAAAGTTAAGGTTGCGAGAAATCTCTCGGGATTTCAAAATCTATTTATTGTCGTGGGGAATTTTTTCTCTGGTTAATTCAAGTGATGTTTTCTTACTGTTGAAGGCCAAAGAAAGCGGCCTCGAACTCAATACAGTTATTTTTATGTATTGTTTTTACAACTTAACTTACGCACTTATGAGCCCCTATTTCGGAAAGCTCTCTGATCGGGTTCCGAGAAAAAAAGTTTTGGCTTTCGGCTTATTGATTTTTTGTTTGGTTTATTTGGGATTTTCATTTTCCACCTCGAATTGGCACTACTGGTTTTTGTTCGGGATTTACGGTCTATACATGGCCGCCACTGACGGCGTTGGAAAAGCTCTGGCTGTAGATCTGGTGAGCGCGGAACATAAAGCCTCAGGTTTAGGTTTGTTGTCTGCAGTTACCGGTGTGGCTAGTGTTGTGGCGAGCACTATGGCAGGCCTTTTATGGGACAAGTTTGGTTCGGGGTGGGCATTCCTCTACGGAAGTTTCGGAGCTCTTTGCAGCATTTTTCTATTGCTCTTGATAAGACGCGGCCAGGTCCCGCCTTTGATGTCACAGCGGTAAACATTCTCGTATATGCA
Organism: Pseudobdellovibrio sp.; assembly: GCA_043769795.1. Taxonomy (GTDB): domain Bacteria; phylum Bdellovibrionota; class Bdellovibrionia; order Bdellovibrionales; family Bdellovibrionaceae; genus Pseudobdellovibrio. Next base: position 4,565 of record JAYVIY010000262.1, read on the forward strand.
GTTCAAATCGTTTTTATGTGCAATAGGGCATGGCTGGTAATATGCATTCAAATCTAATCAGGAATCTAGGCCCTAACGATAACCAAAGGAGAAATTTATGCAATCAGATGACAAAAAAGTAAAACAGGAAATGGCAAATGGTAAACAAACCCCAGCCGGTACCGGTGGACAAAATCAGCAAGGAACTGGCGGCAGTCAATCGACTGATAATCGTCCTGCAGGGGGGCAAACTAACTCTCAGAGTAATCCAGCCGCCGACCGTCAGGGAAATCAAGGTTCTACAACAGGCACTGGTTCTACTGGAACTCAAGGTGGACCAAGCTCAGGTTCTTCAGGCTCGGGTTCTGGCTCGCAACCGAGATAGTCGAAGTATAAAATAAAAAAACAAAGCAGCTTTATTAAATTTTAAAGCTGCTTTGTTTTTTTGACGTCAAAAAAATTAACAAATAAATATTTCTTCAGGTGAGACTTCGAGGCCCCTTTCCCGTCACAATAGAGTAAAGGAAAGACAGCACTGATAGCACCAAGAAAACTATTAAAAGTGTTCTTCCGATATCCAGCGAGATGCCTGCAACTCCGCCCAGTCCCAATAAAAAGGCGACAACGGCGATTACAAAAAATGCGATAGCTGCTCGTATCATAATTACCTCCTGCATCTATTAAGATTGCAACCGATATGCCAAAAGCCGGCAGTATTAAGCCTCTGCTCAGCTAGTTAGCCCCGAAAATTTATACATTTTTTCCCCATTCGGATATTTTTCCAATACTGTAATTTTTTGCGAAATTTTAAAATAGTTTTGCCAGGGATCTTTGCGTTTTTTTACGATTTTCAAAACTTCGCGAAAGTTGTATTCGTCAGGTGAAGAGATGGTTTTTAGCTCTTTCCATGATATCGGTAGCGCAACGCTGGGTGTATTTCGAGCTCTCAATGAGAATGGAACTACGGCCGTTGCCCCGTAACCGTTGCGCAGATAATCTAAAAATATTTTTCCACCGCGATTCGATTTTTGCATGTTAGTTGTATAGTGATCGGGATTTTGCGCGGTTAGAATGTCCATCAAACTTTTTGAAAATCCCTTGATGAGATCCCAGCTATAGCGTTGGTTCACAGGGACATGAATATGAACACCCTTTCCGCCGGTGATTTTTACAAAAGATTCCAACCCCAATTTTTTGAGTTGATCCCGTATTTCGAAAGCGGTGTCAGTCATCCGACCCCAGAGCACTTCGCTATCCGGGTCGAGGTCAAAAATGATCTGATCGGGTTTTTCAATGTTTGAAAAGCGAGCCTGCCAACCGTGAATTTCGATTGTTCCGGCCTGCGAGAGCATTGCTAGATCCTGAGAGGTTTCGATGACCAGGGCGGTGTCTTTTTTAGCGCCACGTTGCACTTCTTTACTGCCGATACCTAACAGATTTGTGCGATTCGTGTGTTTTTGAAAGTAACACCCATTTTGAGCGGTTTCCTGGCATCGAAGTATGGCAATCGGCCGATCATGCACATAAGGCAGTAGGTAATCTGAGATTTTATTGTAGTAGTCGAAGACTTCCTTTTTTGTCGTTTGCGTTTCTGGGTAAATGACACGATTCGGGTGCGTCAGTATTGAGTGGCCGGTTTTTTTTTCCAAGGTTATTTCCTTTACGTTTTTGTCTTCCCGAAGGCCCTGAAAAGAAGCGTGTCGCAGGATTTTGTCAGATGTCCATGTTTTGAATTCGATTTCAGCGACGAGTTCGGGTTTCAACCACTTAATGTTTTTATCAGTGGGGCTGTTAATCGCAAATGCTGATTTTTTTTGAATGAGTTTCTGCATCTTACTGAATAATTTCTTAAGGGTTGAATCGGTGAAGCCTGTGCCGACTCGTCCGACAAATCTGAGTTTTTTGTCTTTTTCATAGTAGCCTAAAAGCAAAGAACTGAAATCCCGGTGCGTTTTTGAAGAGGTGTAACCTCCGATTATAAACTCCTGACGTAATGAACATTTTGTTTTTCGCCAGACCGGAGTACGTCCGGAAGTGTATGGAACATCCATTATTTTTGAAACAACGCCTTCAAGCTGCATCCGGCAGATATTGCTATACATTTTTTCATTATACTTGAAGTGCTCACTGTATAGAAAACGACTGTTTTTTTTACCTTGTGCAAGAATCTGCCGCAGTTCTGCTTTTCGTTCAATTAAAGGTCGATTGACAAGACTTTCGCCGTTCAGAAAGAGGAGATCAAATGCATAAAAATACATGCGGTCGAATCTTCCTTCAGAAAGTGCATTTTGCAGTAATTGAAAGTTGCTATGACTTTTTTCGTCGAGCCAAACCAGCTCGCCGTCGATTATTGCATTTTGGACACCGAGATTTTGTGCCGAATCGAAAAGAATTTTGTACTTTGAAGTCCAGTCAAGTCCGCTGCGTGTGAGAAATTTGACCTGGCCATTGTCAATGCGGCATTGGGTTCGGTAGCCGTCGAATTTTAATTCATGTAGCCATTCTGAGCCTCTTGGAACATGTTCAACCAGCTGTGCTAATTGAGGCCTGATAAACTCAGGCGGACTTTTTTTTTTGGATGGTTTTGCAAAAGCATCTCTTTTTTTAATTAACAGCCAATTATTTTTTTCGCTAGAAGGTCCCATTCGTATGAGTGACCAATGACCCTTAAGTTTTGTACCATGAAGCTCGAAATCGATATGACCTTTTTTCAGACCCTGTAATGTGTTTTTAGGTGCAATCCAAAAGCCGCGATCCCAGATACTGACTTTGCCTGCGCCATATTCTCCTGCGGGGATTGTTCCCTCAAATTTGGCGTAGGCAATTGGATGGTCTTCAACTTCCACAGCCAATCGTTTTTCAGCAGGATCTAATGATGGACCTTTCGGTACGGCCCAGCTTTTCAGAGTTCCGTTGAACTCCAGTCGGAAATCATAATGCAGGCGGCGAGCATGATGTTGCTGAATTACAAAAATTAATCGTTTTTTTTTAGAAGTTGTATTTACTGATTTTGCTTTTGGTTCGGAGGTTTTTTTAAAATTTCGTTTTGAAGAATATTTTTTAAGACCCACGGGCCGCACTTCTTTTTTTTCTGGAGTCTAAGCTTTTCTTTAAAAGAGCTGTAAGATCGATGACATTTCCCAGGAATTCTTCCTCAGCAGGTTTTTTAATTCTTTCAACTTGGGCCGTATCACCATGTTTAATTTTGTATTGGATCTGCTTCATCAAGTCTTCATGGTAAGTATTGTGATATTTTTCGGGTTTCCAATGGGAGGTCATGCCTTCAACGAGTTTTTCGGCGACGCTGATTTCCCTTTCGGAAACGCGCACATCTTCAATCGGGTTTTCAAAGAAATCAGCCTCTTTGATTTCGATTATTTCATTTGCGAATCTGAGGATTTCGAGAATTAAATAATCTTCACGCGCCATTATGCAAACCAGATGCTGGACAGTGTGAAGCACGATTTTGGCCACGGCGGCCTTTTCGGTTCGTTCAAGAACATCGCGCAGAAGTATATATCCTTTTTCGCCGCCTTTCTGCGGGAGAATGTAGTAAGGGGTTTCAAAAAGCATTGGGTCTATTTCATTGACGTCGACAAAGTCTTCTATTTCAACCGTGTTAGTGGCTTTGGCATTCGCTTTCTTAAAGTCGGCTTCGTTCAGAAGCACAAATTCACCTTTTTCATATTCATATCCCTTTACAACAGAAGTACGTAAAACCTCTTTACCGGTTTGTTTATTGATTTGTTTATAGCCGATGGGGGAATGGTCATGCTTATCAATCAGATTAAATCTTATTTTTTTCTGTTGGATGGCCGATTCAAGATAGATCGGAATATTCACCAGACCGAAGGCGATAGCGCCTTTCCATAGACCACGACGCCGCCGGGGCCCCTTAGGGCTATGGTTTTTAGTGCGGGTTCGTTTTGCTTTTTTCATCTTGAATACGACCTATTCAATTGTCTTATTTAATTTATCCAAGCAAATGAAATGCCAAAGCGCTTTACTAACGAGCGAAAAAGTCCTAAAAGAAAATATGTCAGAAATGTATTTCATTCCGGCCAGTGATGCTCATAAGAAGAAAGAAAAAGAAAAAGCGAAATTGCTCAGGCAGGGCACATGGTGGAAGCAAGTCCTTGGCAAAGGTAGCTGTTATCATTGCGAAAAAGAATTTAAAGCCTCTGAGTTGACCATGGATCATTTGATTCCCATAGCTCGCGGTGGAAAATCAGACAAAAAGAATTGCGTACCCAGTTGTAAAGAATGTAATACCAAAAAAGGTTACAAAACTCGGGCTGAAATGGCCCTTGATGAATTAAAAAAGACTAAAGATTAAGCTGTTTAAAAAGCCGAATTCCTACGCTAAATTGTATTCAAATACTTAAAATCTTGGCACATTCTTCTAAACTATAGACATATCCATGCCTTAACGCGCCGCAAACTTCATGAATACTTGATTTTAGTTCTCCCTTACCCCTTCAATGAAATAGTTAATAATTAATTTTGACCTCCGAATGCTAGCTGTTTTCGCTAAAAACTAGTGGAAAAATAGCAAAAATTGGGGTGTTTTTAGATAAAAAAGGGGCAATATGAGCAAAATTACTAAGAGTAGTACAGCAGAGTATTTTGCAAAGAACCTTCAACAGGTAGGATTTTCCTCTCCGATTAAGGCCGTTTTAACCACTTTAAAAGAAGCCGTAGATAACTCATTAGATGCTTGTGAGTCTCACGAGATTTTGCCGGAACTTGATATTGAAATAGTTAAAGTCGGCATAGGTTCAACGAAAAACACAGATCTGATAAAAATTGTTGTAGAAGATAACGGCCCCGGAATAGAAGCGGAAGATATTGCAAAAGTATTCGGAGAGTATCTTGCCTCAAGTAAGTTTGGCCGCGGACAGTGTTCTCGTGGTCAGCAGGGTATCGGTATTTCGGCGGCCACGACGTGGGCCC
>JAYVIY010000263.1:0-3569 GCA_043769795.1 Pseudobdellovibrio sp.
AAAAACAGAACCTTTTCGATGCGAAAAAAAGAAAACGCACAAGACTATCGTTATTTTCCCGATCCCGATCTGCTTCCGATAAGTCTTGCGGCCTTTAACCTAGAGTTAATTAAAAAAAATCTTCCTGAACTGCCATCGGTAAAATCGGCGCGCTTTCAAAATGAGTTGGGGTTATCTGAGTACGACGCGGCTCAATTGACTGATGAAAAAGAAGTCGCAGATTTTTTTGAAATTGTAAGTGAAAAAAGCGGAAATCCTAAGTTGGCCGCCAACTGGATCACTTCAGAGCTGATGCGCGAGCTGAATAACGCTAAACTATCAATTTCAAACTCACCGATTTCGCCAAAGATGTTGGCCCAACTGATTAGGTTAATTGACACCAATATTATTTCCGGAAAAATCGGGAAAACAGTTTTTTCAGAAATGTGGACTTCAAAAAACAATCCAGAAGATATTATAAAAGAAAAAGGGCTCGCGCAAATTTCAAATACGGCAGTAATAGAAAAAATGATCGACGATATTCTGACGGCCAACTCTGAACAGGTAACTGAATATAGGGCTGGAAAAACAAAGGTTTTTGGCTTCTTTGTTGGTGCCGCAATGAAAGCAACTAAAGGTCAGGCAAATCCCGACGTGGTCAATCAAATTCTAAAGAGCAAACTGGACGGCAAATAATGAAAGTAGCCGCACTTGACCTAGGCTCTAATACTTTTCTGTGCCTGATTGCTGAAGTGACGGCGAAAGGCGTAACAAAAGTATATTCAGACAACGCGGAAGTTGTGCGTCTTGGGCAAGGTCTTGCAAATGCGAAAACTTTTCATCCGGACGCGCTTATGCGCGCTGACGAATGTTTGCAGAAGTTCAGCGCAATAATAAGTTTCCATAAACCAGAAAAAATTCTTGCTATGGCAACGTCTGCCGCCCGCGATGCAAAAAATAAAGAAGAACTTTTTGCGCTGGCAAAAAAACATAACATTCCACTTGAGATTATTCCGGGCGAAGGCGAAGTAATTATAACATACCAAGGCGCAGTTTCTGCTACCAGCAAAGACTCAGAAAATCTAATGGTGATAGATATAGGCGGCGGCTCCACTGAGTTTATTTTTGGCATGGGCAAAACACTCATCAGTGGTCAAAGCTACAATATCGGTTGTGTTCGGTTAACTGAAAAATGCATTTCTAGCCAACCCACTTCTTTCGCCGAAATTCAGCATATTTTTGAATTAGTAGATGAAGAACTTGTAAAAGCGAAAAGCATCATGCCCGACAATTTCAGCTTAGACCGGATTATCGCGGTAGCAGGAACGCCGACTTCGTTGGCTGCAGCAGAGCTTGGTTTTTTTGATTCGGAAGAAATTGACGGTTATTTGTTAACGAAGACGGCCCTTGAAGGCTGGTTAACGCGTCTTTCGGCGGCTTCGATTGAAGAAAAAATTAAATTCGGTATACCCGCTGGGCGCGCCGATGTTATTCTTGTCGGAGTGATTATACTATTGTCTACACTCAGACATTTTCGATTGAACGAACTGACTGTATCAACGAGAGGAGTCCGCTATGGGGTTGCGCTTGAATTGGGTCATCGTTTTTTGCCTGCTCAGTAATATTTTTTTAGCAGACATATCCTTTGCGACCGCGGAAATTCAATTTAAAAAAGAAAAAATCACACTGATTTTTAAAAATAATAAAAAGACCTTAAACCTTGAGGTTGCCGAAACTCTAGACCAGCATGCCCAAGGCCTGATGTTCCGAAAAAAACTCGGAACCAACGAAGGAATGCTATTTGTCTTTACGAATGAAGAGATTCGCGAATTTTGGATGAAAAACACATTAATAAATCTGGATATTGGATATTTTAATAAGCAAAAGGTACTCATCGACATTCAGCAGATGGCTGCCGAGAATTCTGTTATGAGAACTAACATTCCCACCTACCCGAGCAAGCAACCGGCGATGTATGCCTTAGAGATGTCGCAAGGCTGGTTCAAAAAAAACAAGTTCGAAGCTGGCACCATATTTAAATTTAACTCTCGACCTTAGTCTTAATTCTGAAAAAGAAATTAGACGACCTCGGTCCAGACTAAACTATTCATATTTGCTGTGTGCGGCGCAATGTGATGTAATTTTAATGTAATAGGGCTGGATGCTCTTAAATTTATCAAGGATGAGGGAAATGACAAAAAAACTATTATTCTTAGTTGCTGTTGCCGGTCTGATCTTCACAAATAACGGATGCACTTCAAAAAAAGCAGAAGATGATACACAAGCAGTAGAGAATGCGGATATCGAAAAAATCGAAGCAGATGGCATGGGCACAACGGCGCAAGCACCTGATACTTCTCTCGATAGCGCTCTCGGAGAAACTCCGGCGACACCCGCGCCGACTGATACGGCCGCTTCGTCGACACCCACAATTGATGATTCAAGTTTAAATATAGATACAGCTGATGCGAATGCAGGTTCAACTGCAACTGCGTCTCCGCCCCTAGATGCGGCTCCGCCGACGATAACTGAAACGCCGGTTGCTGATTCGACTTCAACTGTTGATAGCGCGGCTTTAGCGGCTTCACTGGGTTCAAACACACCTGACTTAACGACGCCGGGCGCAGGGTCTTCATCGGGTTCGAGCTCTAGCGGAATAAGCTCTTCGAAGCCCGCAGGAAGCTCAATTAAAAAAGTGGCAGCGACAACGCCCTATCAGGCTAAAGATGGCGGCTGGGTAAACACGGTGTATATCGCTCGGCCGAAAGAAAAACTGGCAGACATCAGCATGAAGATTTTCGGCGCTGATAAATCAAAAGAATTAAAAAAAATTGCTGAAAATAGCTATTTGAAATCTCGACCGGTGAAAGCTGGCGACAAAATCTATTACGTTTCGCCGAATCGGCCCGACGACTCAGCTAAAACCGTGCTCTATTATGAAGATATGGGAATGATACCTGAAACCTATATTGCCAAAAAAGGTGAAAGCTTAAAAAAGGTTTCAAAATCACTACTAGGCTATGATAATGCATGGAGAGAAGTTTGGTCGTCTAATGGGATGGAATCTAAAACTTCGTTAAAAGACGGTGAAATTATTCGTTATTGGGCTACTACAGATGCATCGTTAGCTGCTGCGCCAGCCGGAGGAGCAAAATTAGTGGACTCTTCGCAGGCTCCGCAACCAACTGCGAAAATTGAACCGCCTGCGGCATTGCCACCACCACCTTCGGATGCAAACGCTAATTTACCTCCACCACCTGATCAAGCTGCAACAACGCCACCGCCGCCAGATGCCAATGCAGGCCTGCCGCCGCCGCCGCCGCCGGCAGATTTAGCACCGCCACCACCACCGCCGCCGGACGCGGCGGCCACCGCAGCAACAGAGCCTAAAAAGAAAATTAATTTAGACGACGCGGCCGCAGCGGAAGAAAGCACAGGAGAACTTGATAGCGACACGATGATGTCGATGGGTGCGCTTGGAGTGCTTGTTGCCATGATGGCTTTCGTTATCATTCGCAAGAAAAAACAAAAAGCTCAGATGATGAGCGGCGAGATGAACGCATAATATTAGGAAGCTTATCAGTTAAAGA
>JAYVIY010000264.1:0-9416 GCA_043769795.1 Pseudobdellovibrio sp.
TTGCAGTAAAAGAAGCAAAGCCAGTAAAACCCGTTGTTGTTGCCAAAGCTAAAAAAGCGGCGCCGGCAAAGCCTGCAGCGAAAAAAGCCGCGGCTCCTGCTAAAAAAAAGCCCACTAAAAAGAAGTAATTCCGTAATTCGAATTTAAAGAGTTCTTAAAATGGATATCGAAAGATATCCATTTTTGCATAAATTCCCGCAGAGGTATTTAATATGCGAATTTTTTTAAATAACGCCGGGCAAGGCATGGTCGAATACATGATTCTAGTGGCTTTGATTGCCGCCGGCACCATCGGAGTAGTTCGAGTTGTCGGTTACAACATCGGTGCCCAATATGAAAATATCAATCGGGCTTTGGGCGCGAAGACCACAAACCAACTTCAAATAATGAACGCTGATCAGAACCAATTGAGCAAAAAAGATCTTTCTGACTTTTTAAAAGGTTCAAGATAATGAATTGCCGAGGACAGGCGATGATTGAAGCATTGCTTGTCGGCACCCTGAGTTGTCTGAGTTTGTATCTCGTTTTTTGTAGCGCGAAAAATATCGTCAAAAAAACATTCGAAAATGAAGCTCGTGAAGAACAGTTTATCACCTCCCAAAAATAGCGGAGGTTTTATTCTGATTTATCTTGCACTGCTCTTGCCGCTGCTCCTTGCAATTATCAGCGGAGTCTATCGTGCAGTTTATCTGATCGAATTTAAGAACGAATTCAGATTTCTCTGTCTAACCGGAAGTTCCGATATCCAAAAACTGACCTTGAATTCAAACTTCGAAGTTCTAACCCGAGCCGAGCTCCTCTTGCAAAAACTCAGATCTATAAAAACACCGTTGAACTTTTATGTAACACTTTCTGAATTTCCGAAACCCGAACTTCAGAATACTGAAAATGCAACTCTTAATCTGGTGTATCGTTTGAACTACTCATGGGTCAACAGCGAATCCCCGGCTTTTTCACTGGTCTGCGGAAGCCAAGCAACAAAAAAGGAAGGCCAATGGCAATACGAAATTCTTTACTCAACCGACGCGGTCAGATTTTAATCGAGTCGGTCGTGCTGTTATTTATTGTTTCGGCGGTGCTGATCGTATTCAAACAAATGATTGAGTATCAAAAAAGCCGTCAGCACTTCAGATTTTCTCCCCGCAACAAGGAGGCTAAAATTGGCACCGAACTTTTCAACACAAAATAAAGCATTACTGATTGCACTGGTTATTTTTGCAACTCTGTATTTTACCGTAAAATCAAAAAATAACGAGACCGAAACAACGATTTCAAATGAGAAAAAACCCCTCTATGCAGATACACTGATTCCAAAAGGCCAAGTTCTAATTCCGATTGAACTAGCCAATGTCGCTGCAGTTGCGGGTCTCATTGACCAATTCGGAATAGTCGATCTTTACAGTGGCAGTGAAACCGGTTCAGTACTCATTGCCACTCGGGTCAAAATTTTGCGGGCGCCGCTGAACCCCAACCAGTATGCCGTCATGATTGCAGAAACAGAGTCACCGGAAATCATGAAAGCTAAAGGGCCCTTCTTTGCCGTTGTACAGAACCGTTTTGCTAAGAATGAAACGCTTCCCGCAGTACTCAGCAATAAAATGATCCAACAGCCTGAGAAAGGTCTTTCGAAAACGCCAAATATTGAAAAAAAAATTGAAATTGAATACTTTAAAGGAGAATAGCGATGAAGTTACTATTTTTTGTTTTTATTCTAGGCTGCCAAAGCATGAGTTCTGCCGAGGTTCTCTTAATACCCGGAGCGGAAGTTCCATTTTCAGATTACAAAGACCGATGTGCGGGCTCTGGCTACTCTTGCACCACGGATTATTTTTTGCGACGTTTAAAAAGTCATACAACCCCAGAGTTTGACCATTTGATTGATTCTGTTGATCTTTCTTCTGAAAAATTTAGGGATCGATTTCGAAATACAATAATAGGAATTTTAAACTCTGAAGATCTTGACCGGATGCAATTGGCCCTGCTTATCAGAGTCACGCAGCAAGTGAATTCGATTGAGCCTACGTTTGTCCTAAGATCCGTACAACACGAACTCGAACGCATTCAGTCTGAAATCGCTGCCGAACTAAAACTGAACACTACGGTGCATAAAGATGAGTTTATTCTTATTTTTAAAGAAATTTTTCCGCTAGCCAAAGCAGAAAAACTGCGCACAACTTTTTTAAAGATTCCACTCTACGTAATTCATTTTTCATCAATTCCGGTTAAATCCAGCAGCTTTGATTACAAACGGTTTATAAGAAAACCATTATTGAAAGAGTCCTGCGGTAAAAATGCCTTAATATACAGTATTGAAACCCGGAAGTATTGTAACAAGCAGACTACGGATTCAGAATCCGCGAAAGAACTTAATATTATAAGAGGGCAACGCTATTAAAATAAACCTGAACAACACGATCATCATCGATTTCGGTAGTGGATTTAAGCCAATTTTTTTCGGGGTGCGAATGAAAACTTCTCCAGTCGGCCGTCAGTTTCGGAATACCCCATTTAGCGCTCTGCTCTAGTGCTAACTTATTATTAAACAAGGATGGCGCTTCAATCGGAGAATCACTTCCGAAATAAATAGGAATTTTATTTTTATGAAGGGCTTCCCAAGGAAAAAGATTTTTGACCAGTTCGATTGGCAGCGCCTGTTTGATCCAGGGGCTGTCGCTGATCCAGTGACAGGGCTGAAGATGGCAAACCACATGCAATGGTTTCATCATAACAATAGTTTCAGGTTTGAGAATTTCAACATGTTCAAGGTGAAGTCGACCCGCTATTCCTAGCGCTGAAATTTCTCTGGCCGCGGCCACAGCCATATGAACTGCACGATCGCCGATCGTGTGCACCGCAACCTGCTGCCCGCTGAGCCACGCGCGCTTAATCAATTCTTTAACTTCCTCATACGTCCAAAGTTGTAAGCCATTGCTCAGTGAATTAATATAGTTTCTGGTAATTAATGCCGTTTTCGACCCCAATGAGCCATCGATGAATATTTTAACCCCGTGAACTCTCAACTGCAGAGAAGGCTCTTTTTTTATCGTGACGATATCAGCTAGAACGCGATCCAGATCGTTTAATTTTTCGACGGTAATAAATGCATCGAGCCCCACTGTGAGCGATTTTTTTTCTTCCATTTTTCGCAGAATTTGCCATGAGTTCAAGGTCATTGAAAGGTCACGGACGTGAGTAAAACCCGCCTTATTAAAAATAGTCTGAGCACTGGCAAAAAAACTCTGATTCTGGGTTTCAGTAAAATCCGGAAGTCGCAAGAGTGCATTCATATGGGCTTGATCAAAAAGCAACCCGGAAGGTTCACCGATGGAATTTCGTTCAATGAGGCCGCCGACCGGGTTTTGACTGAAGTCGTACCCCAGTGTGGTGAGCAATTCAATTGCTCTGGTATTGATCCAGGAAGCATGGCCATCAACGCGTGAAAAAAAAACCGGAATATCTGGAAATATCTTGTCGAGAATTTTTTTGTCCGGAAGTTTGGCTTCGGGCCAATTGTTCTGATTCCAACCGAAGCCCACGAGCCAATTACTTCTGAAAAAATTCTTTTGCAGTTTAATATTTTTCACGTCTTCGGCACTATGAAGGCCGTTCAGCTTCAAACCTTCGGCCACCTGACCGGTAGCCCAAAAGTGTGTGTGACTGTCATAACAGTTTTCAATTTTAAATTTAGTATTATCGCCCACGGGTGGGAGTTGTACCGCTGCCAGGAGAAGGTGTTGTTGCCGTTCCGCCCGGAAATTGATTACCAGGAAAATATCCCGGAGTTCCCGGATAAGTTGATCCGCCAGTGCCAATTCCAATACCGATTCCGAAGCTTCCGCCTATACCGAAACCGCCGCCACCGCCGCCGAATTGACCGCCACCGAGACTTCCCCCAGCTCCGTAGTAAGATTGCTGCTGAAGTGCCTGAAGTTGCGCATTGAGCTGAGCCATCTGCATTTGAATTTGCATTTGCTGTTGCTGACGCATGTAATATTGCTGTTGCTGCTGCTGTTGCTGTTGCATTTGGGCTTGGTAGTATTGCTGTGCCTGCTGCATTTGCTGTTGCTGCATCTGTTGTTGATACTGCAACATTTGCAATTGGTACTGAGCACTCATCTGGCCACCCATTCCGAACTGTCCACCCATTAGCGGATTTCCGAATTGGCCACCCATTTGCGGGTTACCGAACTGACCACCGAATTGTCCGGGCATTTGTGGTTGGCCGAACTGTCCAGGAAATTGTGGGTTACCGAATTGTCCGCCGCCGTTATTAGGAAAGCCGAATTGTCCGCCGATATTCACTCCGCCGAAAGGTCCGTTTAACTGACCACCCGGACCGAAACCCGGATTATAAGCTCCACCACCCCAAGGGCTACCGAATTGACTTTGCGGATAACCGAACGCTCCGCCGGTACCTGCAAATGGGCCGAAAGCACCGTTCGCCGACCCGCCAAGATTCCAACCGCCACCTGAACCGAATGGAAATCCACCGCCACCAGAGGTCGAAGAACAACCATAGGCACCGGGGCCAACAAGACCGTTAATAACGCCGGACATTCCCGCTTGATAAAACGGATATCCGTAGGACTGATTCGATGGCCATCCGGCCTGTGCATTCGTTTCGTTGGCCGCTTCTTCAGCTTTTTTACCGTAGTACATCATGCCGATTCCGCCCACCACATTAACCGCAGTCGAAATCCAATCACGAGGAGGTTTTTCATATCGGTACCCGCGGGATGCCTTATTGCAATCTTCACAATCACTTTCAGTATCACGCTGACTGTACTCTCTTTCGATACGTGCGCGCTCACGAATGTCGGCAATCGCGTAAGTGCGATCTTCAATTTCTTCCTGTAAACGCTCTTCTTTATCAGCGGCGTTGGCGGCTTCGATGCGCTTTTTTCGATAGTCATTTAAGGCTTTAGAACACTCATTTGAATTGAAACTTCGACGTTTAGAATCCTGAGGTCTTAATTTTTCATCATTGCAAAGTGAAGAGTGAACCGAACCGGCATTGGCCCGGCTGTTACCGATACAATAGCCACCTTTTCCGGAAGCATCTTTAGTATTCCATTTAGCAGCTAAAGCTTCAGGTGGATCGGTCAAGCCCTCGCAAAAAACTTTGTCGGCGGCTGATATCTGCGCTACAGCAGGAGCGGGCGTCGGAGCCGTGGCCGGGGCCTGATCAGCTGGCGTTGCTACAACTGGTGCTGCAGCGACAACTGCAGCTGCCGCAGGGTTACAGCGCGGATGGGCTGTTCTATATTCATCACACTTTTTCGCACCTTCAATATGAGTATCAAGCAGGAAACTCAAAACAGATTCGTCTAAATGTCGTTCTAATTTTTTACGTAAACTTTCGACTTGGGCTTCGGCGCGTTTTTTATCGTTAAGTCTCAGCTTTGCTTCAGCTTTTTTTGAAGCAATTAATTTGCGTTCTTCTTTTTCTTCATCGCTGACATTAACGGCTGCTTTCGAAGTTTTGTTCTCGTACGGACAGATCATCTGTCCTTGATAGGCGCCTGAGCCCCAAAGATTCTGAGCGTGTAAATTCTGACTTATTAATAAGCCGAAAATAAACGTAACCGCAAATACATAATTCTTCATAGCCATAGGATCTCCTACTACTGGTTCATCGTATCACTCTTCGACATAGTGTCGTGAAATCTGTAATCAAATGTGGGCTTAGGTCAGTAATCGCCGATAAATCTAGACCTCGGTTCAAAAAGCACGTTTAATAAAATTCTCATATGGAAACAGTGAAGCCCACCCTACTTTGCATAGACGACGAAATCGATAATCTCAACGCCCTTGAAAGAGTGTTCAGAAAGAAATATAACGTTCTCTCAGCAATATCGGCCGAAAAGGCCTTCGAGATCCTCGACAATAGACCGGACATTGCCGTTATCATCTCAGATCAGAGGATGCCGGTGATAACCGGCGTTGAATTTCTTGAAAAATCGATCCTGACCCATTCTGATACATCACGTATTTTACTCACCGGCTATACAGACATTGAATCTATTATCAGCGCTGTAAACAAAGGCCAGATATTCCGCTATATGACCAAGCCCTGGGATCCCGTTGATCTGTTGAACACTGTTGATCAGGCCTGCGAAAACTTTATGTTAAAAACCAACCTCAAAGAAAAAAACATTCAACTGGCGAAGGCTTTTGAAGAACTTAAAAATCTCGACAAAGTAAAAAATCAATTCATGATTTTAATAAATCACGAACTAAAAACCCCACTGACCACAATTCTCAGTTTTGCGAGCTTACTGAAAGATACCCCCCTTTCAGATGAACAAAAACTTTTTGCAGATCGAATTGCACGCTCCTCAGATAAACTTAGAAATATCATTGAAGATGTACTATTGATCGTTAAAGGCGAAGTGGGGCTTATTCCGGTTAAAAAAAATGTAGTTAATACCGACTGGATGATGAAAAATATTCCGGCTGAGATTACACTTTCCGTAAAAGCGAAGAACCAAAAAATCGAATTTGTGACCAGTCTGGATGCCTTCGAGCTCGATCAGCACCTCACTCAAATTGCCTTGGGACGCGCCCTGCACAATGCCACTAAGTTCGGTTTACCCGATAGTGTTATCGAAATAAAAATTTATAAAGAACTGAATTTTTCCGCAATCATCTCAATTGAAAATAAAGGCCCCGTTATTAGTAGTCAATTAATTGAAAAAATCATGAAGCCTTTTCAACTCGATGAAAACATTATGAATCATTCTGTAGGAATGGGTCTCGGACTGAGCATCTGTAACTCGCTGATGAAATGTCAGAACGCTGATCTCAGCGTTCTGAATACAAATTCCGGAGTAAAAGTTCTGTTTAAATTCCGCTAATCCGATTGCCGAACATTAAACTTCACCTACAGAACAATTTCTGCGCCTGAAAATTGTAGTAGGGACTATTTATGCAGGACCACGCGTTGTTTATTCTCATTTTTTTCTTTACGTTGTGCTCATATGCATCAAAAGAAACCCCAGACATTCACCTTGAGCTCGGTGAATTTCAACGCCTCACTCAAAATTTCTCTAAAATCTGGATCGAAGATCAGCAACTGATAAAAGCGCAGAACACTCATAACCAAATCCTCATTAAATCACTGAAAACCGGTGTGACTCACATACGTTTAGACAACGAACTAAAAAAAGTAATTATTTCTCCCATCGGAAGCAAGAAAACGTTTCATGACTGGAGCAGGTTGCAGATGAAATTCGTCGGTCTGAACATTGAATACTGCGGCCCACGACTCTGCTTAAATGGCCACCTCTATCGCGTGAGCGATTACCTTAGAATAATTCAGCTTATGCAGGAATTTGACTCTCGACTGCTTCTCTCACTGAAAGTTGATCCGGCTTTAGAAGTCGAACTTCGCAAGACAATCGAAAACCAATTCAGACATCGCGGGCTAACTCCGCTTAAAGTGCTCTTCGGCGAACCCTGGCGGGTTTACACGGCAAAAGAACGCTTTCGCACTGAGCACGAACTTGAAATTAGCAATCTTGGCATCAATCTCGAATTCCTGCAGAATTCCACCGAAATTTCAGACAATATCAAAGTGGCGGTGAAAGTTGCCGAAATTAGTAAAAATTTTGAACGAAAGTTGGGATTGAGGTGGCCCGATAGTTATCAGGCCCAAATCGTTAACTCACAACTCACTTCTGAAGGCACATTCGAATTAGCGATTAATGCTGCCGAAAAAGCCGGTGAAGCTAAGGTATTGGCATCTCCAAATCTCATTTGTCGCAGTGGTAAAGTGGCCGATTTCTTTGCCGGTGGCGAATTTCCGATTAAAGTACTGGGATTAAGAACCAAAGAAATTCAGTGGAAGCGCTATGGGATAGGGCTTAAGTTTAAGCCCATCATCGACCCGTTGGGGCAAATGAGTTTACAAATCGAAACTGAAGTTTCTACTTTAGATCGAAGTATCAGCGTTGATGATGTTCCGGCCCTTCACACCAACAGAGTTTCCAGTTTTTTTGATTTGATCAGCAGTCGTACAATAGCAATTTCGGGCCTGATAAAAAATGAAGTCAGTGAAAATACCGAGGGCATTCCTTTTTTAAAAAACATACCGGTGCTCGGCGCGCTTTTTCGAAGTCAGAACTTTCAGGAAAACAAATCAGAGCTGATCATTTTCGTAACTCCCGAGCTGATGCAATGAGGTTGACAAATGAAAACTGAGGTCCGCAACAAGATAGCCCTGCTTTTCTCAAAGCAAAGCGAGAACTTTAAATTTGACTGGCAAAATGAAATTAAAAACTGCGATTCAGAAATCAGTAGCCGCATAGAAGATGAACTACTTAATTATGGCCCGATCAATTCCATATTGAACCTTCAAGATGTATCTGAAGTACTCGTCAATGGCTGGGATCTGGTTCACTATGAAAAATCAGGTGTATTACTAAAAAGCGACGATATCTTCTTTTCAGAGCAAACATACAATTCAGTTCTTGAACGACTTGCGCAAAACTGCGGGACGTACTTAGGCCGAGAGAAACCTTTTATTGAAGCGCAACTCAACAATTTGCGTATTACAATAATCTTTGGTGAAATTTCACGAGGCACTCCGATACTTTCAATTCGTGTACAGCCCAAAAATAGTTGGACACTACCACGTCTTCAAGAAAAGGGCTTTCTGAAAACTTCACAAGTTCTACAGATTAAAAAAATTTTGGCCGCGCGAAAAAACTTTCTGGTTATTGGTTCAACCGGCACAGGAAAAACCAGTCTGTTGCAGGCTTTACTTGCAGAAACGAAGTCAGAACGAAATATTATCATCGAAGATACACAAGAACTGCAATTGCCGAATTCGTTGTCAGTTTCGCTCTTAACCAGACAAGATCCAGGTAAGACCGTTACGGATATAACAATGGACGAATTGCTTACTCGCGCGTTAAGGCTGCGCCCTGACCGACTCATTGTCGGTGAAATTCGAGGTAAAGAGGCCATGTCACTTCTGCTAGCTCTTGCCACCGGTCATGATGGCAGCTTCGGGTCACTTCACGCGCGATCGGCCCCAGAAGCTCTGATACGGCTCGAAATGCTCATTCAAATGGGGGCTCCGCAATGGAATCTTACCTCAGTAAGAAAACTAATTTCAATGACCCTCAAATATATTTTAGTTCTTGAAAAAAAAGACGGAACCAGACAATTGAAAGAAATTCTTGAAATATGTTCCCTCGAAGACACCGGCTTCACGCTGAGCGAAGCCGACTCAAATCAATTATGAATATCTTTATTATCTTCCAGTGCTTTTTCAGCTTGTGCACTTAGTCTCACGCCCACTTCGACCAACTGATCACGACTCACGGCACTTGGCGCATCACTCATTAAACAGGTCGCTTTAGCCGTTTTCGGAAAGGCGATCACTTCGCGGATTGCATCCGTTTGCGTAA
>JAYVIY010000265.1:0-3556 GCA_043769795.1 Pseudobdellovibrio sp.
GCTGAAATTACGACCGCATTAAATTTAATTAGAAAAGAAATTCCGGACGCGGTAATTCGAACTCAGTTTATCGTGGGATTTCCGGGAGAAACCGAAGAAAATTTCGAAGAATTACTTAAGTTTGTCGCAGAACAAAAATTTGATCGCGTCGGATGTTTTCAATATTCTCCTGAGGAAAACACCCCGGGCGGAAAAATGGATGGCCAGGTTGAAGATGAAACCAAACAGCGACGTCACGACGCTTTAATGGAAGTTCAGCAAAATATTTCGCGTGATAAACATCGGGCGTTTATAGGAAAAACCATTGAAGTGGTGGTTGAAGGGCTCAGTGAAGAAACCGATCTGTTACTTCAGGGTCGAACTTCGCAGCAGGCTCCGGATATTGACGGAGTTGTTCTTATTAATGATGGACAGGCTCAAATTGGTGAATTCGTAAGAGTGAAAATTACCGACAGTATGGAATACGATTTAATCGGAGAAATTGTTGAACAAATTTAATCACGTCCTTGCATTTGATCTGACTTCCTACGGGGCGGCACTTTCGATTATAAATCAATTTGTCGATGATGGCGTTGTAAAAGTTTTTGAAGTTAGCCCTTGCGGTCAGCTCGGGATACTGATTTTGGTCGCTCACGATTTCGTATCATTGCAAATTATCAAATCAGAAGTTCTTTCTTCCTATGGTTCACAGATATTAGAGCATTCTATTTTTGAAAATGTTCACTCTGAAGTGCTTTTAACTTACTTAAGTCAAAATAAACCCTTGCTCGCAAGCACTATGGTTGTGTTTGAGGGGCCCTTTGTTTCAAAGGCTCTTCATATGGCGGATCAGCAGGCAAAAGCGGGAAACACACTAATTGACTTCAGAGTTATCCGAACGAGCCCGAAGAATGTGATCTTAACAGTTGGAACGCAGGCCGCCGAATCAACCACAAATATAGACTATTTAAATTTCAAAAAAACTCAAATTGATAAGTTGCAACCGAGTTTACGGGCCTTTTTCGAAGTTTGATTTAACGCCCGCAAGAGTCAGCAGCTTCTGTAAATAATTTTATTTCGCGGGATTTTTCATCGACCAGAACTTTCACGGCTTTTCTGAGGTCGGCTTCATATTTAACATTTATTTTGCAGGCTTTTTTAAACGCGGCCACCGATTCAGAATAATTTTTCAGTTTCAATTGAGTCCACGCAAGCCCGAGTATTGCGCGTACTGACCGTGAAACCATGTCGACGCCGTTTTTGAAATTTTCTGCTGCTTCAGTGAGGCTGCCCTTCATAAAATAGGCTTCGGCCAGGCACACGTAGCCCATTTCGGTAGGTTTCAGGCCAACCGCTTTTTGAAACGCAAAGAGTGCACGTTTAGCTTCTTCGCGCTCTCGGTGCGAGATGCCTTTGTAAATCACCGGAAACGGATTATCAGGAAATTTTGTGCTGGCCTGTGAGCAGATTTTTTCTGCTTCTGCATTCAGTGAATTTAGAACTGTTGTTTCACAGAGTTGAACTAGATAGGCATTTTCAGAAATTTTATTCAGATCTTCATATATCGTTCCGGCTTCATAATAATTTCCGACGAGCATGTAGATTTCACCCAATAACTGCAGGGCTTCGACATTGGATTTGTTTTCACTAAGTGCGCGGTTGAGAGCTGAAATAGCCGCAGAATAGTTTTTTTCTGCCGTAAAGATCAATCCGTTAAGAAAATTATTTTCATAGTCACTCAATTTTTGCTTTTTAAGAGTATCGGCAATGGGCTTGATTGCAGAGGGCTGATCTTGATCAATATATTCCTTAATCAATCTGAATTTAAGTTTTGTGGTATCTTCGCCCGCACCGGCAATTTTCTCTTTTAATAGTTCGATTCGTTTTTGTTTTATCTCAGTATTGTAAAACTTAACAATGTCGTACTCGTTTAGGCGGCAGAGTGATTGATATTCCTGATATTTTCCACCGTTCAAGTTAGCATTCGTTGAATCTCTTGAAATTCCAAAAGCCGCATTCGATTGAATCGTAGGTGTCGTCTGGCCTAAAACCCCCGGATTCAGGGGTACCGCAGGAAATTGGCTGCCTCCGGTCGCGTTCGTCTGCGCATGACTCAAAATGAGACGAAAAAAAACAAAAAGAAATGTCAGTGCAACAGATAACTTTCGTTCCGGTATCATAAGAATACTCTTATCATCCGATAAGTAGACAGATGAAACAAGACCAGAAATATTCATTTGGGCGCCTATTGTTAGGCCAAAGCGGACAGGCCGCTGTGGAATATGTTCTGTTGATTGTAGTTATTGTCAGTTTGATCTTCGGAGTAAAAAAAGCCTTCGGTAACGTCGATGATTTTATTAGCCATTACATTGGAGACTACGTTACTTGCCTCATGGAGTATGGCGAACTGCCGAGTCTCGGGGTGAATGCGGCCGATCAAAAGAAGCATTTGGGTGGTGCAGGTAAAAAGTGCGATGAAGACTTTGCGGGATTTACTTTTGAAGGTGGAATTCCTGCAATCGGCGGATCAGGCTCTGGTTCGTCAGGCTCTGGATCAGGTTCTGGTTCTGGTTCTGGTTCGTCAGGCTCTGGATCAGGCTCGGGAAGTGGTGGTAAAAATAATTCCTCTGTTGCCGGCAGTAGAAATTCTTCATCAAATGCAGCTAAAGGGGGCAGCGGATCAGGCTCCGGTTCGGGTTCAGATTCTGATTCAAGCGGCGGCCTGACCAACGGTCGAAAAGGCTCAAGATCAGGGAGTGACAGGTCTCCTTACGCAAAGGGTGAAATTAGCAGGGCGGGGGCTGGACGTAATACTTCAGACAGTTTCGACAATGGGTCGCAAAAAGTGAGAACATTAGAAGAAGATCCAGAATCAAAAGGAAAGAAAAAAGATTCTGGTTTTGCCTTTTCGAGAAGCAACCGTGGAGGCTATGGAAACGACAGGTATCGAGCTATAACCGGCTCGATGCAGGAAGAAATCGAAAAGAGAATGCCGAGAAAACCCAGAGCGCCTACGAGTAACGTGCAGGCGCTTAAAGGCGATGACGGCAACAGATTCGGACCTTACACCAAGGCGTTTATTCCGCCGGCACCTAAGAATATTCAACTCAGAGAAGATGACACCTCAGGCTTCAGCTTCGGATATTTCATGCGATGGCTGCTAATTGCAGCAATGATATTAGCCATTATCGTATTCTTCGGTGGTCAGATTATGAACTATTCAAACTCTAAAGATTAATCATAAATTCAGCAACGCTTTGCGCGATCTAAATATTCTACAATATGAAAATTCGTAATTGAATCTTTCGGCTAAATAAAACTATAACAAGCTTCTTAAAAAAGGAATAAAACTTGGTCGAGATTATCAACTACAATACAGTCCGAAGTTTCTCTCTCGACGAAGCCCAGAATCTTTTGCCGTTGGTCTATCGTTTAACCGAAGAAGCCGCTAAAAAATCTAAGTATTTTATGGGATGCATCGAAGCGCTGCCGGATAAAAAATCAGCGCGAGCTCTTGAGTTGCAAGCGCAGGTAAATGAGTTGATTGATAAATGGCAAAATAAAATCGAACGTTTAG
>JAYVIY010000266.1:0-9412 GCA_043769795.1 Pseudobdellovibrio sp.
GAACCAGCACCGACAATTGTGTGAATTTCATCTATAAACAGAATGACATTCTTTCGCAATTTGACTTCTTTTAATATATTTTTCAGTCGGCCTTCAAAGTCGCCGCGGAACTTGGCGCCAGCAAGAAGTGAACCGAGGTCGACAGAATAAATAATTTTGTCTTTAAGGAAATCGGGAACATCGCCCTGAACAATTTTTTCGGCTAAACCTTCGGCAATGGCGGTTTTTCCAACGCCGGAGTCTCCGATAAGCAGCGGATTGTTTTTAGTTCTTCGACCGAGAGTCTGAATCATTTTCTTCAGAAGATCATTGCGTCCGATGAGAGGGTCTTTCTTTCCGGAGAGAACATATTCATTTAAATTCAGTGCGAAATCGTCTAATGCTGAAGATTTCGGGGAAGAAGTTTGGGAGCCTTGGTCATCGTCTTCCAAGCCTTTTGCCGGCCCCGAGTTGAGCTCATGACTGATAATCGAGATGACATCAAATTGTCGTACATTGCATTTTTCTAGACAATAAGTTGCAAATGATTTTTTTTCTTCAAATATCGATACTAAAACGTGACCTTCGTTGATTTCATTTTTGCCGGCGGCCTGAATCTGCAGGGCGGCCCGTTCAAAAACCCGGTGGAGCGATGGGCTTAAATCAGGTTTCCAGTTTTCGATTCCGCCGAAAGCTTTTTTCTGTTCATCAGTCAAAACGGGGTTTTTAGCGAGGTAAATCGACAGTTCATTTTTTAATTCGGTAGGCGTGGCCCCCAGTTTTTCTAAAATTTCTATAATGATCGGCGCTTCGACTAAACAAAACAGAAAATGTTCAAGTGTTACGAATTCGTGATTTTTTTTGCAGGCTAAATCGATGGCTTTACCGAATCTTTTGTCTAATTCTTTCGATAACATAGTTAAGATTCCTCCTCGTAACTGGTTTTTAGCGGGTGCTGATTGTTTTTGCTGAACTGATTAACTTGCATGACTTTAGATTCAGCCACTTCAAATGAGTAAACCCCGGCTAGGCCTACCCCTTTATTGTGTACGTCCAGCATAATTTTATGGGCGTCAGCTTCGGGCTTGTTAAAAAAATTTAACAAAACAAAAATTACGAAATCCATCGGAGTGTAGTCATCGTTGTGCATCAGCACTTTATAGAGCTTGGGTTTTTCAGTTAAGACGTCACTGTCAGTATCTAAGTCTAGGCCGCCATTTGTATCGAACTTATTTTTTCCCATCTCTTGATTATAGTCGAAATCTCATTATGAAATAGCTATTTTTATTAAAATAAATAATGTTGCACTCCGATATCAAGCTGCTATCCTTAAGGGGTCATCAAAACCAATTAAATATCATATATACACACTTGTATGTATGCAAAAAACAAGGAGAGTTTTCACATGCGTAAATTAATCACTAACAATAAGGGTTTCTCGTTGATCGAACTCATGGTCGTTGTTGCGATCATCGGTGTTCTTGCAGCGGTTGGTATTCCTCAGTATGCGCGGTTTCAAGCCAAGGCTAGAACTACAGAAGCTAAATCGACGTTAAATGCGATTTACATAGGTGAAGCCAGTTTTTTTGCTGAGTGGAATCAGTACAGCACAGACTTGATTGATATCGGTGTTCAGATTATCGGATCTGATTTACGTTACACAGCGGGTTGGAGTGCCAATGCGTGTGGTACTGCTGCTCCGGCACCTACAGAGTTAGCGGCTTTTGCTAATGCACAAGTGCACTTAACCACAGTGACTCCGGCAACTGTTGCAACTTGGAGAGCTGTCGTTGTTACGAATGGTACAACTGTTCATGCCTTAGGTGGAGCGTGCAGTGTGGGAGCTTCATTCCAAGCGGTAGCTATGGGTGATCCACGACAAACTCCGGCAGTTATTGCAGCGGCCTCTTCTGATCAGTGGAGAATTAACCACCAGAAACAGTTATCCAACGACGTTGTCGGATTATAAGTTTAGTTTAAACCATATAATCTAGGAGAGCTTTTCATGCTTACTGTACTAACAAGCAAAAGAGGTTTCTCGTTGATTGAACTGATGGTCGTTGTTGCGATCATCGGTGTTCTGGCAGCGGTTGGTGTTCCTCTTTATTCGCGATTTCAAGCTAAAGCTAGAACCACAGAAGCCAAATCGACTTTAAATGCGATTTACGTTGGAGAAGCCAGTTTTTTCGCTGAGTGGAATCAGTACAGCACAGATTTGATTGATCTCGGTGTTCAGGTTATGGGATCTGATTTACGATACACGGCTGGTTGGAGTGCCAATGCATGCGGTACTGCTGCTCCGGCACCTACAGAATTAGCGTTTTTTGCTAATGCTCAAGTGCACTTAACAACAGTTAATCCGGCAGCTGTCGCAACTTGGAGAACTGTGATTATTACGAATGGTACAACCATTCATGCCTTAGGTGGAGCGTGTACGGTAGGAGCTTCTTTCACTGCTGTAGCTATGGGTGACCCACGGCAAACTCCGGCAATTATTGCAGCGGCCACTTCTGATCAGTGGAGAATTGACCACCAGAAACTGTTGTCTAATACTATTGTTGGTTTATAGAATTTCGGAGTTACTTTTAAGATAAGTTTAAAAGGCTGCTATTGATTAGCAGCCTTTTTTTTGTTATATTTTTTCTTATGCGTTGGTTTTTTTCTATGATGTGGGTGCCCTTGTTGGCACTTATTTTTTTTGTAGCCCAGATGTTTTTCACCGCACCCATCGATTTGAAACGAACAGATTATATTGCACCACCACTTGAGTTGAAATACTTAAATGCAGGTTTTAATGTCTCCGTGGCCGATTCTTTTTATCTGCGAGCCATACAGGATTTTGATTTTTGTAGCCAGCCTTTGAATGACACTGAATGCAAAGGCAACTCATGGTTATTTCATATTCTTAACCTCGTGGTTGAGCTCGATAATAAGTTTCTTGAAGCCTTTTATTACGGCTCGTTAGCTTTGACGGTGATTATTTCAGATTATTCCGGGGCCTCGGTTATTCTAGACAAAGCTGTGGCGAATTTTGGTAAAAATTGGACTATCCTCTATACCGCCGCTTATCACGCGTTTTTTCATGAAAAAGACAAATTGAAGGCGTCGAGATTATATTTGGCGGCTTCTAATAATGGGGCGCCTGACTGGGTCAGGTTAACCGCGGGACGTCTTGCCGGTGAAGGTGGAGATTTAGTTCAGGCCCGCGATATTCTTCAGCAGCTTATTGACCATGCGGTAGACCCTGCTTGGGTCGAAATTCTCAAGAAAAAAATCGAGATGTTGGAAAAAGGCAAATAATTCTGTCTTTAGTTTTGGCATCCTGTATCCGAATCCTTGACCTTTTTTAAAAAGAACTCATATTAACCAGATTATGTCGTCAAAACGTGATTACTACGAAATATTGAGTGTTGAAAAATCTGCAGATGCAGAAACTATAAAAAAATCATACCGAAGACTGGCTATGCAGTTTCATCCCGATCGCAATCCCGGCGATCAATCTGCCGAAGACAAATTCAAGGAAGCAGCTGAGGCCTATGAAATTCTGAGTAATTCAGACAAGCGGGCCCAGTATGACCGATTCGGTCACCAGGCTTTTCAAGGTCGGGGTGGATTCGGCGGGGCCGGCGGTGGATTCAATGACATGAATGATATCTTTTCGCAATTCGGTGATATTTTCGGTGACATTTTCGGAGCCGGCGGCGGCGGATTCAGTCAACAAAGTGGGCGTGGTCGTACGAAAAGCGCGGTGAGAAAAGGTGCAGATCTTAGATTTGTAACCGAAGTGGAACTGGCCGAAGTTGTTACCGGTAAAGAGCAAGAAATCCAGTTTGATACCGAAGCCAATTGTGGCGACTGCAATGGTTCGGGCGGAGCGAAAGGGTCAAAAGCCATAACATGCAAAGTCTGCGGCGGTGCTGGCCAAGTCGTGCGTCAACAGGGGTTTTTTACGATGGCCACAACCTGTCACAATTGCAGTGGCTCAGGTGAAGTGATTGAAACTCCGTGTTTGACTTGCAAAGGTCGCGGCAGAATTCAGGCAAAGCGAAAAATAAAGGTCACAATTCCTGCCGGAGTGGATAATGGAACTCGGCTCAGAGTTGCCAACGAAGGCGAAGGCGGCTACGCCGGAGGTCCAAACGGAGATCTTTTTGTAGAAATCCGAGTCAAAGAGGATGAGATCTTTCAACGCGAAGGCGATCATGTTTTTGCAGAGCTCGATGTTCCGTACGTTCAATTTTTGCTCGGCGGAAAACTTAAAACAGATGCTCTTGATGGCGAAGTTGAAGTCGACATCCCCCGAGGTTCTAAGCCCGGTGACCGACTGAAAATTGTGGGTCGCGGAATGCCTTCACTACGAGGCTCCCGACGTGGAGATTTGTACTTTAGCCTTAGCGTTGAGTTTCCGGAAAAACTGAGCGAGGACGAAGACAAACTGATTAGACAGATAGCAGAATTGCAGGGGACAAAAGTGGGTGCTAAAAAAAAGGGCTTCTTTAAGTAGCGATTTCGATTATTTTTCCTCTGTTAGCTTGACGCTTCAAGGTTTAAACTCACATTTAAGACAGCTTGGTATATAAAATATAAAAATTAAAGGGAGTATCAAAATGGGAAAAATTATAGGCATCGACTTGGGTACCACCAATTCTTGTGTTGCGATCATGGAGGGCGGCGAGCCTAAAGTTTTAGTTAATGAGGAAGGTGCAAGAACTACTCCTTCAGTCGTTGCTTACACTAAGGACGGCGAACGTTTAGTCGGACAAATTGCAAAACGACAAGCCGTGACTAACCCGGAAAACACTATTTACTCAGCAAAGAGATTCATTGGTCGAAAATTCGAAGAAGTTCAGGAAGAAATTAAACTTCAACCTTACACGGTTGTGCCAAAAAATGGCGGAGCAGACTGTGCTTTTAAAATTCAAGGCGAAAAATTTGTTTCTCCCGAAGAAGTCGGCGCTGCAGTACTTGCAAAACTGAAAAAAGTTGCAGAAGACTACTTGGGAGCAGAAGTGACTGATGCGGTTATTACCGTACCGGCGTATTTTAATGATGCCCAAAGACAGGCAACTAAAGATGCAGGACGCGTAGCTGGCTTAAATGTTCGCCGAATTATTAATGAACCGACGGCGGCGGCTCTTGCTTACGGTCTTGATAAGAAGAAAGACCAAAAAATTGTTATTTACGATTTCGGCGGCGGTACATTTGATATTTCCGTACTCGAGGTAGGCGAGGGCGTAGTTGAAGTCAAATCAACCAATGGCGATACTCACTTGGGCGGTGATAATTTTGACGTCGTGATTTTAGAGTGGCTCATCGCTGAATTTAAAAAAGATCAGGCGATTGATCTTAAAAACGACAAAATGGCTTTACAGCGTTTAAAAGAAGCTGCAGAAAAAGCGAAAATCGAATTGTCATC
The DNA here is from genome assembly GCA_043769795.1 of Pseudobdellovibrio sp. Taxonomy (GTDB): domain Bacteria; phylum Bdellovibrionota; class Bdellovibrionia; order Bdellovibrionales; family Bdellovibrionaceae; genus Pseudobdellovibrio. Next base: position 5,396 of record JAYVIY010000266.1, read on the forward strand.
GGCACAGGAGTCTGACATCAATCTTCCGTTCATTACGGCTGATCAGTCGGGCCCTAAGCATTTACAAATAAAATTAACTCGATCTAAGTTTGATCAGATGACCGAAGCTTTGGTTAAGCGTTCAATTGAACCTTGCAAAAAGGCCTTGGCCGATTCTGGTTACAAGACGTCTGAAATTGATGAAATTGTTTTAGTCGGTGGATCAACCCGTATTCCTGCAATTCAGAAAGCCGTGAAAGAATTCTTCGGTAAAGAACCTAACCGCACTGTTAACCCGGATGAAGTTGTTGCCATTGGTGCAGCGGTTCAGGGTGGAGTATTGGCCGGTGATGTAAAAGATGTTCTTTTGCTGGATGTAACTCCGTTATCTCTTGGTATTGAAACTTTGGGCGGAGTAATGACTCCTTTAATCGAAAGAAACACGACGATCCCTTCGAAGAAAACTCAGGTTTTCTCGACGGCGGCTGATAATCAGCCGGGCGTTGATATTCATGTTCTTCAGGGTGAAAGAAAAATGGCGACCGACAATAAGTCTTTAGGCCGTTTTGAGTTGTCGGGCATTCCGGCGGCACCTCGCGGAACACCGCAAATTGAAGTTATTTTTGATATGGATGCGAACGGCATTCTCAACGTTTCTGCGAAGGACATGGCCTCGGGCAAAACACAGAATATTAAAATAACCGCACAATCCGGACTGAGCGAAGACGAAATCAAGAAGTTAGTTAAAGAAGCTGAATTGCAAGCTGACGCAGATAAAGATAAAGCTGAGGCAGTTCAGAATCGAAACAATCTTGATAATTTAGTTTACCAAACTGAAAAATTGATTAATGAATCCGGCTCTAAATTGCCGGAAGCCGATCTTGCCAGTGCAAAAACGATGATTGCCGATGCTAAAGTGGTTCTTGAAAATAAAGCGGCCACATCAGCTGAGCTGAAAGCGGCCTTTGAGAAGCTGCAGACATCTTCTCATAAAATCACTGAGGATCTGTATAAGGCGTCAAGTGCACAACCTGATGGTTCTTCCGGTGCAACCGGCGGCGGCGACGGAGCCGGCAAGCCTGACGACAAAAAGGGCGAAGATGTTATCGATGCTGATTTTAAAGATGTAAACTAAGATCACTTCTCATAACTTTTGAAACGAAAAAGGCTTATTTGTTAACTCAATAAGCCTTTTTTTATTTTACAAAACTGCTTACAATTTTTAAATGAAACAAAACGATATTAAAAATGCCCAATGGCTCAAAATAGCAGAGCGAATTTCTTGGTACAAAAAACCCCAAATTGGTGATAACTCAAGCTTTAAAAAGCCGGTTACGATTAAATGGTTTGAGGACGGTGAGCTCAATGTCAGTTTTAATTGTATCGATCGGCATTTACCTGAAAAAGCCGCACAGATTGCCTTTATCTGGGAACCTGACGATGTTCAGGAAGAAGCAAAAAAGATTACTTTTGCCGAGCTTTCACTGCAAGTTAATCGATTTGCAAATATTTTAAAGCGCAATGAAGTTAAGAAAGGCGACCGAGTCACAATCTATATGCCGATGATTCCTGAGGCCGCCTACGCGATGCTGGCTTGCGCCCGTATCGGAGCCGTGCATTCGGTGATTTTCGCGGGTTTTTCTCCGGATTCAATTGCTAATCGAATTGAAGATTGCCAGAGCGATTTTGTGATCACTGCGGATGAAGGTCTTCGAGCTGGAAAAAAAATTGAACTGAAAAAAAATGTCGACGCGGCACTAATTATTCTTGCCGAAAAAAAACAGACTCCGGTGAGAAAAGTTCTGGTGATTGCGAGAACTGGTGGACAGATTCAATGGAATGAAAAAACCGATATTTGGTATCATCAGGAGTTAAAAAATGTATTAGACGTTTGCGAACCTGAAAAAATGAATGCCGAAGATCCGCTATTTATTCTTTATACCTCCGGTTCAACCGGAAAACCTAAAGGCGTGCTTCACACCACAGGTGGCTATTTGACCTATGCCAGTTATACGCATCAAGTTGTCTTCGATTATAAGCCCAATGAAATTTACTGGTGCACGGCAGACATCGGATGGATCACCGGCCATAGTTATATTGTTTATGGTCCGCTTTCAAATGCGGCAACCAGTTTGATTTTTGAAGGTGTTCCGAACTTTCCGGACGTGTCGAGGTTCTGGCAGGTCATTGATAAGCACAAAGTTAATATTTTTTACACAGCACCTACAGCCATTCGGGCCCTCATGCGTGAGGGCGAAGCTCCGGTGCAGAAGTTTTCAAGAAAATCATTGAGGTTATTAGGCTCGGTTGGCGAACCGATCAACCCCGAGGCCTGGAATTGGTATCACCGCGTGGTCGGTGACAGCCGATGTGCCATCGTCGACACTTGGTGGCAGACCGAAACGGGCGGAATTTTAATTTCAGCCGTATCAAAAGAGGTAGCGGGTAAAAGCGCAAAAACCCACCCTGAAATACTTAAACCCGGATCGGCCACCTTTCCGCTTGCGGGCATCGAGCCGGAAATTCTTTCAGTCGACGGGCAAGTTTTACAGGGTGCCTGCGAAGGAGTTTTGGTATTGAAGAGCTCTTGGCCGGGGCAAATGCGAAGTGTCTTTCGGGATCACTCGCGATTTGAAGAAACTTATTTTTCAACGTTCGAAAATTATTATTTTACCGGTGACGGTTGCCGGCGTGATGAAGAGGGTTACTATTGGATTACCGGTCGCGTAGATGATGTTCTCAATATTTCAGGACACCGACTGGGAACCGCAGAAATTGAATCGGCCTTTGTTAGTCATCAGAGCGTGTCTGAGGCCGCGGTGGTGGGTTACCCACATGATATTAAGGGAACCGGTATTTATGCATTTATTACACTTAAAACCGGAGTTTCGCCAACAGAGGAATTGAGAACAGAATTAAAAAACAAGGTTCGAACCGTCATCGGCCCCATTGCAACTCCGGATCTAATTCAGTGGGCGCCGGGCCTGCCTAAAACCAGATCCGGCAAAATCATGCGGCGAATTTTGCGGAAAATTGCCGAGAATCAGCTGGAAAATCTCGGTGATGTAAGCACTTTGGCTGACCCGACAGTGGTTAAAGATCTTGTAAAAAACAGGGTTTTCGAGTAGGTTCAGTTTATGAAAAATAAAAATACAATTCTCGTTTTTATCACTCTGTTGCTATTAACTATTTCTTCTCGATGGGTTTCCCACATCTGGAATTTCACCTTACTGGGTGGAGCTTTCTTATTTGCGGGTGCTTTTTTTCAAGATAAGAAAATTTCTGTATTACTCATGCTTTCTTCAATGTTGATCAGTGATTTCATAATTGGTTTTCACGATCAAATGTTATCGGTGTACCTTTCTTATTTAATCATTGTATCACTTGGCTTTTTTCTCTTACCGAATTCAAGTCGTTTGAGAATTCTGAGTTTTTCGGTTTTAGGCAGTCTTAGTTTTTATGTTCTGACAAATTTTGCGGTATGGTATCAGGGTGAATTGTATCCATTAACTTTCGATGGCCTGATCAATTGCTTTACAATGGCAATTCCATTTTACAGAAATCAGATTTTAAGTGATGTCATTTCAAGTGTTGCAATATTTGAAGCAGTAAAACTGATGCCGGGACTGGTGCTGGTTCCGAACGCCGCTGAAGTTAAAACCAAGTAATTCTTTTTTTTGTTTTCTAAGCTTTCAACTTTTTATTCATAATTTTAATTTTGTTTTTTTGCTTTTTCTGAAATGCTAGGGTTTTCTTCATGATTCTGTCTGAATCCGTAGATAAAATACGCGCAGCGAGAAGTCCGGCATTGTAGGCATTATCAATGCCCACAGTAGCAACAGGTACGCCACTGGGCATTTGTACAATTGATAGCAAAGCATCTAAGCCATTGAGCGTGTTCACAGTAACCGGCACACCGATGACTGGCAGTGCTGTGAGACTTGCGACCATTCCCGGTAGGTGAGCGGCGCCGCCGGCTCCTGCGATGATAAGCTTTATTCCGTTTTTTGCGGCGGATCTCGCAAAATCAAACATCTC
>JAYVIY010000267.1:0-21645 GCA_043769795.1 Pseudobdellovibrio sp.
TTGGTGTCAGATTCCTGACTTTCATAGAATGAGTCTGTGTAGCTGGTTTCAAGGGCCCATTTTTCGAAAAAATAGAATGAAAGCGAAACTGATTTTGAATCGGTCTGATAGAAATTGCTCGCGTTGAAAGTTTTTTTGGTATAGCCGTAGCTCAGGCCTAATTCGGTTACGAGAGCCTGGCTTTTTACGCCGACAAACATTAAAAACAAGGCGACGAACAATGAACTTCTAAACATGGTTTATTTTATCGTATTAACGTCAGTAATCAGCTACGTGAACACTAAATCTGTACCTTAGACGAACAAAACCGTCGGCCTCGACCTTGGCCCTGGGGGGGTTCGGAAAGTAGCGGGCGTCTTTAAAGGCAAAGACAGTGGCCTCATCAAAGGCCTTATTGCCGCTTGTTTGTTTTATATAAGCCGAATGAAATTCTCCTTCGGAAGTCAGCCAAACTTCAAGAGTGGTTGACCAGATTTTTCCGGCGAGAACTTTCTTTTTGTAGTCGTTACTGACTCGATCCCAGTAATAGCGTACTCGCTCAACCCAACGAACGTAGAATAATTCTTCTATGCGACTGTAAAATGAATAGTAAGTATTCGCATCTGTGTTTAGGTTTGTGGCGCTTGAGTTGCTGATGTCATTCGGCAATATCTGATTAATCGCTGAGCTTTGCGCGACGGGCATCTGCTGAACATTCGGTTTTGATCTGGCAAATTCTGGTAGGTCTCCCTTTTCCTTTTTATCGGAATGATCTTCATTCTTACTAGGAGCATGAACCGGAATTTTCGGTGCCGAATTTTGGGTGATGCCGATATTGACTGATTTTGTTTCTTTTTCGACCCTTTGAGTTTTTTCAGATTCAAACCTGGCTTTAGACTTGGGATTGTTGATTTCTTTAACCGAGGCTTTCAGTTGTTTGATCAGTTGGCGGCTCTTGTCTATTTTTTGCTGGAGAGTATCTTCCTTTGTATCAATAATCTCAATTTGGGTCAGGTCGGTCTTTTTGTGAGAAACATTGAATTTTTCAGCGAAATAAAGCGTGCTAGTAGTCACCAAGAAATGAAAAATAAGACTGCAAACTATAAAAATACCCAGTTGTTTCACGCGCTTAATTTAAACTTAAAAACGTCCAGTCTCAAGGTGAAAGAGCATATAAAAAGCTCAAGTTGAAACACTTTTGAGCCGATAGGTATGTATCACGGGGGTGATCATGGGTAAGCTTATCGACTTAACTACTAGGATTAAAAACCCAGCTACGTCTCAAGTGGCTAAAGAAACTGCAAATGTTGTCGATTACGACGAACAGAAACAAAAAATTCTCGTACTTGAAAGACGCCAGATAAAACGAACAATATTAACCGAATTCGTCAGTGCAATGGTTGTTATCCCTGAAAAGGGACTGTTAAAAGTGGCAATTTATGACATTTCTGAGCAAGGTATTTCGTTTGATGTAGAATTTGATCAAGGTGCATTTGCTGCTGACGAAATCGTATCGATGAGAGTGTACCTAAACCATTCGACTTACTTTCCGATCACTTTACAAATCAAACATATCATCGAAGAAACCACCGAAGGTGTTTTACGCCATGGTTCTGTCTTTTTAAATCAACCATCAACTGATGCTGCGCTACAGTATTTCGTCAAATTTATAGAGTCTGTCAGTCAAGGGCTGAAAAAAGACAATGGCGATTTGATGGTGCCGAAATTTTCGTAAATTTCACAAGACAGACAATCTAAAAAATTAGACAAAAAGAGTGTGACTTTAGACCTCGTGTAATGTCGAATTTAAGTAGCTATTATTTGCTGAGTTGTTTACTCGGTTGGTAGCTGCAAAAATTTGATCATGGAGGTCAATTTGACAGTTAAAACGAAGCGTCGCAAAGTTGTTCTGGATACTAACGTCATTCTATTTGATGCCTTTGCTTTGTTAAAGTTCGGTGACTCGGATATTCACATTCCTTTTACGGTCATCGAAGAAATCGATAAGTTTAAACGAGACCAGGGAGAAAATGGTCGCAATGCCCGTCAATTCAGTCGTTTTGTCGACGTACTGAGAGGCAAGGGCAGTCTTGCTCAGGGTGTTCAAATTGATAACCATGAAACTTATGTTTATATCACAACCGATATGGGAATTTCCGGAATCGGCCCTGAGCTGGATCAAGCAAAGGCAGACAACCGGATTTTAAGCACAGCGCTGGCTCTGCAGAAAAATTTTCCACGTTCGAAAGTGGAATTGATTTCAAAAGATATCAATCTCCGGATTAAAGCGGACGTTTACGGTATTTATGCTACGGATTACGATAATTCGGATATCAATCAGGAAGATCTTTACGAGGGTTATCAGGAATTCGAAGTCAGCCCTGATAAAATTGATCAGTTCTATCAGGAAAAGAAAATTACTATTGATAACAAACTTTATGGAAACCAATATGTAATTTTAAAAAATGCTTCGAATCCGAATCATTCGGCCATCGGCCGCTATTCAATCAAAGAAAAAGCCATTATACCGCTGATTAATCCTCCTGACAGCATCTGGGGAATAACAGCTCGAAATGTCGAACAAAGTTTTGCATTGGATGCTTTGTTAAACGACGAAGTGAAAATGGTCTCGTTGGTGGGTAAAGCCGGAACCGGAAAAACCTTACTGGCGATTGCAGCCGGACTGTTTAAAACCCTTGATGAAGGCCGTTATCAGAAGTTGCTCGTGTCACGACCGATATTTCCGATGGGCCGAGATATCGGTTACCTGCCCGGCGACATCGAACAAAAGTTAAATCCTTGGATGCAGCCGATTTTCGATAACGTTGAGTTTTTAATGGGTTCTGATAAAAAAGCAGCTGGTCGCGCGCAGGAATTAATTAATCAGGGAATGCTCAACATTGAACCTCTGACGTACATTCGTGGACGAAGTATTCCGAAACAGTATCTCATCGTGGATGAGGCGCAGAATCTGACTCCGCATGAAATCAAAACAATTATTACTCGCGCGGGTAGCGGAACTAAAATCGTACTGACCGGTGACGTTTACCAAATTGATAATCCTTATGTGGATTCGGCCAATTCAGGCCTGACACATGCGGTTGAGAGATTCAAAGGTCAGGAAATCGCCGCACATGTGACTTTAACCAAGGGCGAGCGATCGGCATTAGCTGAATTAGCTGCAAATATTTTATAATATCGGAGAAGTATGACTAGCGAAAGTTCAGGGGTTCCTGAAGACAGATACGTAGGATTCAAAGCAAGTGAAACCATTCAGATCACCGATAAAATGGTGCGACAGTTTGCGGAAATGTCTGGAGATTTTAACCCCATACATCTTGACGATGAATACGCTAAATCGACCCGTTTTCAAAAGCGTATCGCTCATGGAATGATACTCGGTGCGCTGGTGTCGAGATTTCTCAATGAAAAAATCGGCTCCGGCGGAATTTACCTTGCTCAAACTTTCAAGTTTTCTAATCCCGTGTTCATCGATGACGTGATTACTTTTGAATTTGAAATTACCCGTCTTCACAAAACCCGCGGTTTCGGAATCGTTGAAACAACGGCTAAAAAATCGACCGGTGAAATCGTTTTAAAGGGCGAAGCCACTATTATGATGAGCTGGGGAGTTAAATAGCGCTCATGTTTCAGAACGGCGCGGAACTTTTTTCAAAGTATCAACAAACTTTGCTAGAAGCAGAAGTCGGTTACTGGGAATATGATCTAGGTAGCGGAATTTTGACCTGGGATGAGGGCTATCGCAGATTGTTCGAAAAAGAGGAGGGTGTATTCGAAGCCGCGCTATCCTCAGATTTCGTAAACATCCATGAAGACTATCGCGAAAAGATCATTGCGTATTTCAAACGAGTACTTTCGACTGACGAGAAAATTTCTGCTATTTACCGTATTAACTCTAAAAAACAGGACCTTAAGTACATTCGTCTGAGTGCAACCCGAATCATAATAGAAAATAAGGTGATCGCACTTTCAGGAGTTTGTTGGGATTTTACCACAGAATTCCTATTGCAACAGGAACTGAAGGCAGCAAATGAATTTATGGAAAATATTCTTGATGCCATTCCGGTTCCGGTCTTCGTTAAAAATTCGTTATTTGAAACTATTTATGCGAATTCGGCTTTTCAGCAAACGATAAATCTTCCCAAGGAAAAATTTATCGGAAAAAACGATTTTGAAGTTTATCCAGCTGAATTGGCCGAAATATTCAGAAAATCCGATGTGAAGATTTTAGCCGATGGCGTTCCATTTGAAAACGAGATCAAGGTAAAGAACCATCTCGGCGAAGAGCGCGAACTTTTTATTAAAAAGTCGAAAGTTGAAATGAAGCCTGATATTAACTATCTGGTCGGGGCAGCAATTGATATTACCGAGCTGAAGAGTGTTCAGAATTCACTTATCAAGCAATCGAAAATGGCTTCGCTGGGTGAAATGGCAGCAGAAATTGCTCACGAAGTAAATAATCCATTAATGATAATTCAGGGAAAATCACAGATTCTACTCAGTAAAATTAAATCGAAAGAATTCGAACTGGCAAGTGCAGAGAAGGATCTCCTTCAAATTGAAACCAACTGCATGCGTATCGACAAAATTATTAAATCACTTAAATCCGTGACCCGCAAAGCAGACTCTGATCCATTTGAAATCTCTTCATTGTTAACTCTCATCGATGAAGCTTTTCAGATTTCAAACGTAAGATTCAGTAAGAAAAAACTGAATTTAGTGATTTTCTGCGACAGCCAGGTCGGGACACGAAGTCAAGTTTCGGTTAGAGCCTCTGAGATTGTACAGGTGCTCGTCAATCTTCTTAATAATTCGTATGATGCTATTCAACATCAGCCTGACGGGTGGACGAAGATAAATGTTTCTACTAAAAAGAGTTTTTTTGTAATCGAAGTGATAGATTCAGGTTCAGAAATTCAGCCCGATGTGGCGCTTAAAATGATGGAGCCATTTTTTACTACGAAATCGTCAGGAAAAGGCACAGGTCTTGGCTTGAGTGTTTCAAAGCAAATCGTGCGTAATCACGGCGGCGAGCTTTACTATGACCCAGCCAGAGTCAATACCAGCTTCATTTTCACTTTGCCTAAAATCTGACTATAAATTTTCTAAGAGTTGAATCAATAATTTCTCAGAAAATTCGTTTCGGGAAATTTTCTTTCCGATTATTTCTTCTAGGCTGATCATTGTAGAGGACTTGAAACCGCAGGGGTTCAGTCCTTTAAAAGCCTCAGGATCGTAATCGATGTTAAGGGCGGCACCGTGGTAGCTGATCCATTTTTTTACGGCAATTCCTAAAGAAGCCAACTTCCGGTTTGCGATCCACACGCCGGTTTCTTCGGTCTCGGTCGCTTCACTGGACTGTTTCTGAGAAGTTTTTCCTACAGCCACAACGCCATATAAAATTAAAGTATCGACAATGGCTTTCTCGAGCGAGCGTAAATAGCCGCGAATCTCCTGGGGTTTTCGCCCATTGCGTTCATTTTTTAAATTTAGAATGGGGTACACGACGAGTTGCGAAGGGCCATGATAGGTGGCACGGCCACCGCGTGAGATTTCAATGACGTCACCGCTCCAGGAAAAAATATCATCTGCTTTGGTTTGTCTACCGGTAGTTACTACAGCAGGATGCGAACAAAACACAATAAAGCCCGGATGTTCCGGGTCAAGGCTCGCGACTTCGACCAATTCAAGTTGTTTTTTAAGAGCCGACTGATAATCAATAAGCCCCCAATCCTGAAAGAGGGGTTTAGACATGAGCCGGTTTATTTGCTCCACCAAGTGGTTTTTGAATAATATGAATAGCATGCCCGAGAGTCGCTTCGGCCGATTCCATCATCGTTTCTCCAAGAGTTGGATGCGGATGAATTGACAGCGCCACGTCTTCAAGCCTTGCACCCATTTCAATAGCCAACACAGCTTCTGAAATGAGATTCGAGGCTTCAGGCCCGACGATATGCACGCCCAGAAGAACATGAGTTTTTTTGTCGGCAATCATTTTAACAAAACCTTCGGTTTCGCTCATGCTGACAGCGCGGCCATTGGCAGCGAACGGAAATTTAGCAATGAGCAAATCATTATAACCCTTCGCTTTGCACTCGGCTTCGGTCATTCCAGCGGCTGCAATTTCCGGATCGGTAAAGACGACTGCAGGCACTGTTTTAGCGTCATAAACACGATTTGCGCCCGACAGTATTTCAGCTACCATGACACCCTCATACGAGGCCTTGTGGGCAAGCATTGGCTGTCCGCAGATATCTCCAATCGCGAAAATATGTGGAACGTTTGTTCTTCGTTGAGCATCGACTTTTACGAAACCGCGCTCGTCAACAGCAATACCTGCCGCCTTTAAATTCGACTGATCACCATTTGGTCTGCGGCCGACTGTGACTAGAATTTTATCGGCTTTAAAGATTTCATCTTTTCCATTTATTTCTGCAGTGACTTCAAAGCCATCTTTGGTTTTTTTCTGACTCTTTGCTTTAGCGCCGTACTTAATGATGATTCCGGATTTTTCGGTTTTTCGCGTTACGACCTGCGCACAATCAGGATCAACCACTCCGGCAAGTAAAGATGTATTGGCTTCAATGATAGTCACTTCAGTGCCTAATTTTCTGAGATAGCAGGAGATTTCTAATCCGATGTAGCCGCCGCCGATTACAACGACTCGTTTCGGAATCACATCAAAAGCCAGAGCACCGGTTGATGAACAAATTTCTTTTTCATCAAATGGAAAACCCGGTATTTCAATTGGTCGAGACCCCGTCGCTACAATAAAATACTTCGCTGATATGTTCTCACTGCCGGTCGTGGACTTTACGCTAATTTCTTTTTGATTAACAAATTCGGCATTTCCCTTTAACACAGTGACGGTGTTTCCTTTTAATAACTGACTCACTCCGCCTGACATTTTATCGCAGACGCTTTGCTTCCAGTTTACAAGCTTTTTCATGTCGACTTCGATGCCGCCCTTGATATTAAGACCCATAGTTTGAAAGTCATGCTGAGCTTTGTGCAATAAATGCGTCGCAGTTATCATTGCTTTAGACGGAATGCAGCCCACGTTGAGGCAAACCCCACCCAGGGCTTCGCGCTCTACGATTGCGGTTTTAAAACCGAGTTGGGCTGCTCTGATCGCAGCTACATAACCGCCCGGGCCCGATCCTATAACGACCACATCAAAGTTTTGCATTACGACATTCCCATCATTAGAACTGCGGGGTTCTGAATTTTACCAAAGAAAGATTTTAAGAAGTTTGCAGCTACGGCTCCATCAATAAGTCGGTGATCGGCGGTCACTGTGTAATTCATCGCTTTGATGAAGGCGATATTTCCATCTTTAAGTACCGGTTTATCCTGAATTTTATACATTCCGAGAATAGCCACTTCCGGATGATTAATTATCGGAGTTGCGTAGGTTCCGCCAACTGAGCCGATATTCGTGATGGTGATAGTTCCACCTTTCATTTCATCGGGCTTCAGTTTGTTATCTCGGGCACGTTTTGACAGATCGATGATTTCTTTTGAAATTTCTAAGATAGTTTTCTGGTCGGCATTTTTTATGACAGGCACAACTAGGCCGTTAGGTGTGTCAGCTGCAAAACCAATATTGAAATACTTCTTATAAACAATTTGCGAAGCGGCATCATCGATTGAAGCATTAAATTGCGGAAATTCTTTAATTGTCGCAATGAGAGCTTTCATAATAATTGGCAAATAAGTGATCTTCGTTCCGTTTTTTTCAGCAAAATCTTTTAAAGATTCGCGCATAGTTACCAACTGTGTAACATCAGCCTCATCCATTAAGGTGAAATGCGGAATTATCGCTTTTGACATTTGCAGATTTTGGGCAATTTTTTTACGAATACCAATCAGGTCGACACGCTCTTCAGACTGAGTGTTTGTTGAGTGGTAAGCGGGTTTCGGAAAGTTCATTGTAGCAGTTCCGGCACTGACTGCGCCGGCTCCAGCGGTGCTCGTTGAAACCGAACTTGTCTGTGCAGACAAAACATCTTCACGTGTTACACGGCTGGCTAATCCAGATCCACTGAGGCCGTTGATGTCGACACCCATCTCTCGGGCAAGGCGGCGAGTCGCCGGAGTTGCGAGAACGCGCGAATCGGCAACCGGAGGAAAAATATTTCCTGCAGCGGCTGAAATAGAACTACTTTGCATTTGAGAGTTTGCAGGTTTTGAAGCGACTGGCGTTGGGGCAGCAGAACCGTTAGAAGTCTGGGCAGCAACAGTGTTTGAAGCGGCGGCACCACTCAGAGTTAAAAGGACCGAATCTACTTTGATGATGTCGCCTTTTTTAAATTTAAATTCTTTAATGGTACCAGCTATCGGAGTAGGAACTTCAACCGTGGCTTTGTCAGTCATGATTTCAGCAACGGTTTGATCAGCTTTAACTGCATCGCCTACATTAACGACCCACTTAATAAGTTCGCCTTCGGTGACACCTTCACCCAACTCAGGAAGCTTTACAGAGGCGACAGAATTTGACTGCGAGGTGGATGTTTGAGGAGTTGCACTGGGTTTTGCAGGCGCCGCAGCCGGAGCTGGTGAGGTTGGTACAGAACTTACAGATGTTGAAACTCCATCAAGCGTAAGCAAAACCGATTCAACTTTGATGATTTGGCCTGGCTTAAACTTGAGCTCTTTCACTATGCCTGCAACAGGGGTAGGAACTTCAACAGTTGCTTTGTCTGTCATTATTTCAGCGACAGTCTGGTCCGCTTTTACGGTGTCGCCGACTTTGACAGTCCACTTGACTAATTCACCTTCAGTAACGCCTTCGCCTAATTCGGGGAGCTTAATTTCAGTTGCCATGTTGTTCACTCATTTCTAAGGTTGTCGTTTTTTGTAAATTTAAAAGTTGGCGATCTTTTTCAATAACGCCCTTCATGAAAAATTCTCCGGCGCGATAACTGCTTCTGACCAACGGACCCGAAGCCACATACAGAAACCCCATCCCTTCAGCCAAGGTTTGCCATTCGGCAAATTTTTCTGGTTTGATGTATTCAATAACTTTAAGATGTTTTTCAGTCGGCTGTAAGTACTGACCGAAAGTGACCACATCACAATCGACACTTCTCAGATCTTTGAGTGTCTGCAAAACTTCTTCATCGGTTTCTCCGAGGCCTAGCATGATCGAAGACTTGGTGTATACGCCGGATTCAAATTCTTTTACAGATTCCAGCACTCGCAGCGACTGGCGGTACTTGGCGCGCGGATCTCTAACTGACGGAGTTAAGCGCTCAACGGTCTCGATATTATGCGCGAAAACATCCGGTCGTGAAGCAGCCAGATGTTTAACAAGTTTTTCATCTCCCCGGAAGTCAGGGGTTAAGATTTCGACGATTAAATCTGGATCCAATTTTTTGATGGTTTTAACGGTTCTCGCGAAGTGATCAGAGCCTTGGTCGGGCATGTCGTCGCGGTCAACCGAAGTGATGACCACATATTTTAATTTCATCTGCGAAATGGAGAAGGCAACTTTTTCGGGCTCTAAAGGATCGACTGGTGGAAGTCCGAGTTTAGCATTTCCGGTTTTAACATTACAAAATCGACAGCCTCGCGTGCAGATTTCACCCATTAACATGAATGTGGCCGTTCCGCCGGACCAGCATTCACCCATATTCGGGCAGCGGGCCTCTTGGCAGACTGTCGCTAACTTGAGCTCACCAAGCATGTTCTTGATACGTGAGTAGTTTTCACCGGCAGGTGCGCGTACTTTCAACCAATCTGGTTTGGGTTGATGAGGAATCTTCGAAGGTTTTGCGATTTCAGACATTGCATCCTCACTCAGCATTCGGGTTAACTTTCAGAGCGATTGTTTTAACTTGGCCAATGATTCTAGGCAAGGGTAAACAGGTAAAAGGGCAATTGAAATTCTGTAATTGTTACAGTCTAGAATGCTAACATTTGTAAAATCGAACTTAGGCTTGGTATACAGAACGCCTATTAATTAAACAAAACCAAGGGGTTTCTATGAAGTTTGTTCTATCATTGTTTGTTGTGTTGATTTCAGCATTTGCAACGGCTGATATTCCACGTCCACAGGTTGAGCCGGGACCTCTTCAGAATGTTGAAGCTGATTCTCTTAATGTACTCGTCTATGGCGCTCCGGCTTCGAAGCTAGCCGATTTGAAGTCAGGTTCAAATGTGATGTTAGTACAAGTTCAACATTTGTCTCCAGAGAGCTCTCGCTATACGTTCACTTCGCGAAATTGTCTGTCCGTCGATCGATGTGTTGAAAGCAAACAAATGAGCGTAACGAAAACCGTTAAAGTTACTCAGGGCCGCGCTGTGGTTGCTTTTCAGGCTTCTGAAGTCAGAAAATTAAGATAGAGAGAAAATCCGGCTAGGATATCCGATCTCCAGACCCAGTCTCATTTCTTAAAGGAAACGAGGAGGCAGCTGAGGAGGTCGGCTGATTGCAATTACTGCTATCACGGAGGATTTATGTCAAAAAAGTCAGTCAGTGTTATTGTCGCGGTACTTGTTTGGAATTGCGTTTCATTCGCCCAGAATCACGCCAATCCAATTGTCAATTTTCAAAGTGAAATTTCGCAGTTTTCAGCTCTGTGCCAGGAAGAAAATTGCCAGAAACCATTTTCCAGATCCGAGATTTACAATCAAAGCGAAGATCAAAATATAAATCCCGAACTTAAAAAAATTCTTCAGAGAATTTCGTTTAAACAGGCACAAGTGTGGGGAGATACCATTCTTGAAGGTGACTATGCAGCCGCGGGAAACACCCGCCTAGACCGAGTGTTTAATCTTTTTAAAAATGAAGAACATATAGGTTATCTGATTACCTATTCCGAAAGAGCCTGGGATACTTCAAATTGTCTCTATGACGGAATTCACGACGCCACGCTGCTCAGTTGCACAGAGGGGCGTATTACTGAATCGTCATATGTTTCACTCAACTTCAAAGAATATTTTTACGACGACAAAACGATGGCCAAATTTAAATAAAGCACTCTTCGATTTTTGATAGAAAATACTTTAAAAATGCTTTAGGTTGTTAGTCATGTCGCATAATATAACAGAATTAGTCATGCATGAACCTCTAAGACTCA
Organism: Pseudobdellovibrio sp.; assembly: GCA_043769795.1. GTDB lineage: Bacteria > Bdellovibrionota > Bdellovibrionia > Bdellovibrionales > Bdellovibrionaceae > Pseudobdellovibrio. Next base: position 11,085 of record JAYVIY010000267.1, read on the forward strand.
GTTTAACAAAGCCGCTTCAAGAAGCTTTGTTAAGATTGGGCATCGAAGTAAAATCTGAACAGATTTACAGTGCACTGGTCGACCCTCCAAATCCAGAAATGGGACACCTGGCTTTCGGATGTTTTCTTTTTGCAAAAACTTTGAAAAAATCACCGGCAATCGTCGCCGGTGAACTTAAAAGTCTTTTAGGAAATCCCGCCGGCACGTCTTCGATTGAAGCGGCCGGACCCTATCTGAATATTAAATTTAATTCTCTCAGTCTTGCAAATGCCACTGTTAAAAATGCATTAACTTCAGAAATGTTTAAGTTAAAATTAGTTGGTGATGCACCAAAAACCATGATTGAGTACTCTCAACCGAATACTCATAAAGAACTTCATGTTGGTCACATGCGAAATCTCTGCCTCGGCGATAGTCTGATTCGATTATTGCGCCGCACTTACGGTACGGATAAAATTATCAGTTCTACTTTTCCCGGCGACGTGGGAACTCACGTTGCGAAATGTCTGTGGTATATAAAGAACCATGTCGGCTTACATGTTCTCGAACAAAAAAGAAGCGATCCAATGCGTGGAGAGTGGTTAGGGCAGATGTACTCAGCGGCCAGTCTTAAATTGGAAGATGAGGCAGAAACTCCGGATATTTTTGAACGCAACAAAGCGCAACTGACTGAGATACTGAAGCAACTTGAAGCGGGGCAAGGGAACTACTATGACTTGTGGAAAGAAACACGTGAGTGGTCAATTGATCTGATGAACCGTGTTTATAAGTGGGCTGGTGTAGACTTTGATCGCTGGTACTGGGAGTCTGAGGTTGATTCAGATTCAGTAAAGACTATTAAAAAATATTTTGCCGCAGGAAAATTGATTGAATCTCAGGGCGCTATAGGTCTTGATTTTACATCTGAAAATCTCGGATTTTGTTTGTTGCTTAAAAGTGACGGTACCGGTTTGTATGCGACGAAAGATATAGAGTTGGCCCGCAGAAAATTTGAAGATTTCAAAATACAAAAATCGATTTATGTCGTAGACATGCGTCAGGCGCTTCATTTTAAACAGGTATTTAAAGCGCTCGAGCATCTGGGTTTTGAACAGGCTAAAGACTGCTACCATTTACAATACAATTTTGTCGAGTTACCTGACGGTGCGATGAGTTCACGTAAAGGTAATATTGTGCCTCTGGTAACTCTTGTCGAGAAAATGAAAGATCACGTAAAAACTCAATATTTGTCCCGTTATAAGGATGAATGGTCAGTGGATGAGATTGAAGTGGTGGCTGATATTGTAGCTAAAGGCGCAATAAAATACGGAATGCTCAGGCAGGATACAAACAAGAAGATTGTTTTTGACATGAATGAGTGGCTGAAGCTCGATGGAGAATCGGGTCCGTTTATCCAGTACTCGTATGCACGAATCAATTCTTTACTTAAAAAATTCAAACAAGAGGGAAATGATTTTGATGGAGAACTATTGTCGCATTCTTCTGAAATAAAACTCATGCAGCATTTGATGAATTTTAACAGTGTGATCCTTGCCTCTTCACTGGGTTATAAACCTTCCGCCCTTTGCACTTATCTTTACGAAACTGCGAAAAAATTTAACGTATTTTATCACGATTGTCCGATCGGCAATGTAGATGATGCAGATTTAAGAAAAGCACGATTGGCGCTTAGTGCAGCCGTTGGCTTAGTTCTGGTCAATGGGCTTAGTTTACTGGGCATTCCGGTTCCGGAAAGAATGTAGAGCTCATATGAAATTCAAGAAAAAATTATTGGTCGGAACGCTTTTACAACGTTACAAAAGATTTTTTGCAGACATTGAATATAAAGGTGAAAAACTAACGATTCATGTGCCCAACACGGGAAGTCTAAAAGGTGTGATCGATAAAACTCAAGTGCAGAAGTGCTGGTTCAGTTTGCATGGTGATGAATCAAAAAAATTAAAGGGGACGCTCGAGGCCGTACAGGCGACTAATGGAACCTGGGTCGGAGTTAATACCTCAAACCCTAACAAAATAGTTCAGGAAGAGGCCCAAAATTCAATTGAATCAGAAAAAGCTTTTTTTCCGCACTGGAAAAACTATGCCTATTACAAATCAGAAATTAAAATTTCAAAAGAAACCCGCTTAGATGGCGTTTTCTACATTCAGGAAGATGACCTTTCCGATTCTAAATCTAAAAAACATTATATCGAAATAAAAAACACAACTTTAACAGGAAACTTAAAAGGCAAAAGCGTTGCACTTTTTCCGGATGCCGTTACTGAACGCGGCCAAAAGCACATTCGCGAACTGATTGCGCTCATGGAAGAGGGGCACAGTGCTGAACTTATTTTTACGGTTCAGCGTAATGATGTGTCGGGCTTCGCTGCAGCTAAAGACATAGACCCAGAGTACGCAAAATTATTAAGTCAGGCTCAAAAAAAGGGTCTTATTATTACTCCAGTTGTAGTTGGGCTTGATCAAAGCCAAGTTGTTTTAACTTCGCAGCTGCTTAAATATATCGAAGCCTAATCTCAGAATAAGACGACTTTAAAATTCGACGTCTCTTTTTGAAACAGACTCAAAACAAAACTATTTTTTGCCATCAGATTTTCCGATAATATTCTGGGGTGTTATGAATCACAGATTCAGGCGAATGGCTAAAATTATTGTCGTATTCTATACCGCAGTAATTGCCGTATTGACCTTTCAGAATTGTGGGCAAATCAGCGTAACCCCTCGCGAAATCGCTTCAACTGAACCAACTCCCTTAAACGTAGAATCAGTCAGTTATCTTAAAATTGACAATTCATTATTGGATATCTTTCGAGCCGTTTTTGTTCTGGATATGAGCGATTCAATGTTTTCGGGCCCCTGTCCTGACTCTATTGATGTTTCTATTCCTGATGTCATTGCTTCGCCAAATTGCTTAGGCCCCACCGGGGTGGATCCGCAAGGAAATCGATTTGAAATCATGTTGGATTGGCTCGACGATTTGCAAAAGAAAATTACCGCTGCCGCCTTAACCAACCAACAAGTTAAGATTATGGTGCTGCCGTTTTCGGGCCCTGACAATTATTTAGTTTATCGCTGGAGCCCCGGTTTTGTTAATCAAATGTCGAGCCCTCTGGGAATGCCCGTTACAAAGGGATTTGTTTCTGTGGAAGTGGCAAGAAACTACCTCTATTTTCTGTGGGCAATCGAAGCTAAATATCATTCAAATGTGATCAGCTCGAGAATTCCACTGGCCATTCGAAATGCCGTAGCCGCTTCATCCATTGCAGGCGCCGGAAATTTTAGTGCTTCAACAGGAACTTCAATAGTGGCTCCAACTATCGAAAGCATGAATCAAGAGCTCAATATTGAATTGCTTGCTTTGAAAAATCTGAATGCCCTCGGAAAGTCGCACTTTGAATTGGCCTTTTTTTCTGACGGAGTTCCGAAACCGCATGCCTTGCATGTCATGGCAGCGGCAAAATATATCTGGGCCCGAAAAAAGAGTGTTTGCGATGGCAACGAATTGTTTCCAGCAAACCAGAATTGTGAAAATGGGTATAATTCCCAAGACGGCATTGTTACTGTGGATGCCCGGGCTTGTATTACAAGATGCGAAGACTACTTAGCAAATTACGCTGATACCGGAGCGGTGAATTTACCGGGGTCAGAGACTCCGACGTGTGTCTCACACTACTCAATTCCTTATATGTGCTCGGGATTCAGTGATGGAGCTAATTTTTCCGAAAGATGGTCATCGAAAATAAAATGCGGACAATGTTTTAAGTTGCTGAGTCAGTTTGATTACTCTAAAGAAAGTCCCTACTATGGTTTTAATCGTGATAATTTTCAGGATAAGTTAACGAGAATTTGGGGTAACTGGACTGAGAACCGACATTCTAATATTATAGGCAAACTCAAGACCACCGTAAACATTTTTAAAATTCAGTATCCGGGAGCCCTTTTTAAAATGAGCTTCAACCGAGTTGATTCGTCAGTGCCGGCCTATCAAACTCAAGCCGGTGAAATGGTCAAAGAATTGAACTGGATGGTCAGAGCTGAAGATTATTTTGCCAAGAAACATCGTTTCTTCACGGTCAAAAATTCTACGAAACCTTATGAACTTTTTCAGGAGTTACAAAACGGACAATCGTATAAACTCGGAATGCTCTATGTGTACAACCGTAATATGAGATCAGACGGTAACGGCAATTTTCTTGCCGATACCGACGGCGACGGAGTTCCTGACATCAAAGAAATGGCCGGGGAACTGACGACGCCGCGTTCGGATGGTATTTGTCTCGACTCGATAAAAAAAATATATGGACAGTGTTTGAGCGTCGGTTGTGATCCTAAAATTGATCATGACGGTGATGGGCTCAACCAATGCGAGGAAGCCACAGTGGGAACTGATGACTTCGACGCCGATACCGATGGCGATGGAATTCTGGATGGCAGCGAATTGCTTTTTGCACTTAATCCAAGTCAGGATGATCAGATTCTTTATTCTAACACCGATGGGTTTTCGAACTTTGAGCACTTTGTAAAAGGGTTTTCAGCGCTAGTTAATCTTGGAAAAATTGAATCTAATCGAATGATCAACATTTCTTCAGACCTGGTCGACTATAAGGTTTTCAAAGACGCCCGTGGGCTCGACGTGGAAGTTCCGGGATATAATATAAAAGTAAAGAATCTTCCGATTAATGAGGGAAAGCCCAATGAAATTGTTGTCGTTGCAAGAGTTGATAATTTTGCAAACCCCAACGACAAACGCTGGATGAGCAAAACCTACATTCTGACCGATTCAAAGGCCGTACTCGAAATCAAACTTGAGGATCTTACAAATCTTAAATTGGTGGCCCCATGAGAAAATGGCTACTGACAAAAGCAGCTATCGGAATTTTTTCTGCATTGACCGTGGTTGTGATTTTCCAGAACTGTTCAGACGTTAAAGTATCAGGATTAGAGCCACCGAGCACCGTTCCGCCGGTTATAACGGCCTCAGTTAAACCTATCGATAAGTTCTGCGCCCCTAAAGGTGCGGTCTTCGGCTCTCCGATTCGTGTGGTCATTTTACTTGATATGTCGATGTCAAACATCGGCTCGGTGAATACGAGTTATGATGAGAGCACCGGCCTTGCGCACTACTCAATTGATTTAAATGACGGGCCTACAGATTTTAATGGCGTGCGATTCGATCAGATCAAAAATTTCATCGAAAATTGCGGTGGAAATGTAAATGTTAAATATTCTATAATCGGCTTTTCGAATGCGGCCCAATTTGTAAGAGGTCAATCCTGTCTTTCGCCTTTTGAATCTCAGGAAAACGCCCTTAAAACTGTTGAAGCTTTTAAGCAGCAGCAAATTGCCGATAAGGCCCGAGGCAGCGGTTCGGGTGCCTATCCGTTTTTTATGGGTTTTGAAACCCACTACGACCATGCCATAACCTGCCTGGGTAATAAAATTCAGGAAGACCTGGTTTTGCTGACCAGTGAAAAACCAGAGTATCATACGTTTTTTCTGACGGACGGACTTCCTGACGGCAACACCGCAGCATTGGTCGGACAGTTGACTAACATCCAACTGGCCACAAGAACGTCCGCATCAGGTTTGCATTTCAATTCGGTTTTTTATACGAGCCCGGGAGCAAAAAATCAAAGTCAGCTCGCCGCCGCTACGGCGGTGTTAGATCCGATGACCCAGGTAACAGAAGGTCCAGCCGCACAAACTATTCTTTTGAATGATTTGTCGACTGCGCAGTCTAAATTTTGTACTAAAATAAAACCCGGCTCTGTAGTGAATTACAGTTTAAAAACTATCTACGCAGTTAATCTCACAACAATAATGAATAAAAATACTATCTCAGCGGATTCGGATATGGACGGAGTTTCTGACGAAGTCGAAAAAAATCTTTCATGGGATCCCATCAATTACCGTTCAACCGGAATTTTAGATGGACTTTGTTTTGCTGACGGAAAAGACAAAGCAGCCTGCGCAGTTAAGGCCGCGGCTTTAACCTGCGCGAAAACCAATTTTAGCTTTGGAATGTCTGAATGTGACCGTGCCTTTGCGACTAAAATTTTCGGTAAACCACTGGGGAGTATCGATGCTGACAGAGATATGGTTCCGAATTTTTTGGAAATCTTGCGCGGGACTTCGCCATTGAGAATGGATATGTTTGATAATCCGGCTTCAGACGGCGTGGTGAATATTGAAAAAATATCACAGGGCCTTGATGTGCGTTCCAGCTTGGCTCTTTGGCCGGTTGAATCAAAAAAAATGATGCAATTGTCATATGATTCTGATGTGGGCACTTGCGATACCGGAACCAAGCAGTTGAATTACACCATTGATAATGTACCGCTGATTGAAACTCTGGCTTACGTTGATCCTTCTGATGATGCTTCGATAAAACTTTCGCATTTAAAAGACGAAAACGTGGTTATTGTTTTTTCAATATGGCAAACTATAGGTGGTGTCACGTTGCCAAATAGACTCTACATTCAAAAATGGATTGTACCCCTTATTGGCGACCCTAAAAGCGAAACACCGAAATTTCTGGGAGAGTTCTGATGATTGGTTTTTTAATTTTAATTTTAAATTTTTCATATGCGCAGAACACCTGTCTGTTGCTTGAAGGCTTGAATCTTGGTTGTGTTTCGAGCGTTGATCATTCGTGTTTTATTAATAAAAAAGTAGACAACCCGAAGGCGCCCTGTTCATTTGTGGGAAGTCCGGCGACGTCGTGGAGAGTTGAAGGTCCCATTGCTTTTCACTGTAAAAGTTCACGGGAAACAAAGATTTGCCCACCGCTAGTCTGCAATCTGGATGGGTGTGTACAACCGCCCTGCGTAATCACCAGTGAGTGCTCGGAGTATCAACCGCCGTCGTGCCAGGAAACCTGTGTTAGTTGCTTTAACGAAGTGGTCACCATTAATGGTGGCTTGCAAAAAGGTTGTATAGTCTGCACCCGAAAGTATTGTGCTGATGAACCTATGGCACTTACTGTTTGTCCACAAACTTATAATGGCTTGGTGAATTATCCGGGTGAGAAATGTTCTGCCGATAATCATTGTCCGGCAACGGCCACCGATCCTTTGGGTAAAACTCATCCAGTTGCAATTACTAAGAATACTTGTCCGACGCCGAATATGCCTGAGCCTCCGCCAGTGTTAGTACCGAAGGATTGTCCGTGGAAGGCAGATAAGCGCAGTGCTACGGGATGTGAACCAATTGATCCGGATAATCAAAACCCTTAATTTGAAGAATTGGAGAATCTGCTGAAATTAACGAAGCTAAAAATACAATCAGCAGTTTTGCTTTGCGGCCTGATGGCCGTGCTCTTGTTTTTTCAGAATTGTGATACTATAAAAGTCAGCCATTTTGCGAGTAACATGATCAATCGAGAAATTGTTGAAGCAAAACTGATTTCTGGAACATTTTGTCATCCTAATGACAAGAACTTAGTTTCGGCCTACCGGCTTTCTGATTTTTATGCCATCAATCTGACGGCCGGCAAATTTGACGGAGTGTTATTTCCGGATAATGACTTAGACGGAACACTTGATAAAACAGACGGCTTTTCCGGAAAGGGCAGCGTTGAAGTCAGCAATTTAGATTCGGACGAAGATGGAATTCCTGATTTTGTTGAAAAACTAAAAGGTCTGAATCCCAATAGTGCAGATGCAAATAGCGATGGCGTCGATCTCGATGGTATTTTAAATCGTCGCGAAATTCAACTGGGCACCGACCCGAATCATAAAGGTGACGAGCCGGCTATTTCTTATACGGTTAAAGTTTCGGATGTAACCGCCGGTTGTGGCGCCGGCCAACAGGCCTATCATTATGACATCGATCGTATTCTTCTTGCTCCGACAAAAAAATTTACTGATACGGTCAACAACCCTCCTTACCTGCTTTCGCACGAGGATGACGAAAATGTAATTCTGGTGTTGGCAAAAATGAGCCCCGAAGACACGAAAAAAAATTCAGTTTATATTGCCAAAATTTTTAAGTTGAATGCCAAAAATCTTGTTGCGGTAAATTACACGCCTCCAGAATATTATATTCTCGGCGAGGCTGTAGATAATTGTCCGTCATGCAATGCGGGTGGGGGCGGAGTTATCTATTCTAAAATATTTGCAGGGCCGCAGCACGCTTGCGCCATTTCAAATACAAACTCTGGGATTTGTTGGGGAAACAACCTGAGTGGCCAGCTAGGTGACGGAACAAACACGTCTCGCGTAGGCCCGATAAAGATTAAGCTCACGGAAGCCGTCAATCAGATGGCCATCGGTAAAGCTCATACCTGTGCACTGACGTTGGCTCAGGATGTATACTGCTGGGGCGCAAATAATTACGGACAATTAGGAAACAACACTTCGATCGATTCAATGTTACCTATTAAAGTCAACTTGGGAACTGATAAAGCCATGCTGATTTCGGCAGGTTCTGGACATACCTGCGCGGTACTGCAAAATAGCACTATTAAATGTTGGGGACGAAACGATTTGTATCAGCTGGCAAACGCAAGCACCACAGCTAGTCTAACTCCTACCTTGGCCGTCGTTACCGGGGTACAATTTCCGATTGTGCAGCTTAATGCCGCGGCCAACAACACGTGCATGACCGGCGCCAACGGTGTTGCTTACTGCTGGGGAAAAGTCGGCAGCTGCTTGCAGAATTCTATTCAGCGTGTTCCGACAAATTGTTCGGCAACTCAGACCTTTCCAGCTGAGGGTATTCGTCTGACTTCAGCTTGGAAGATGATGGTAACAAACGGAACTGTTAACTCAGGCGTAGATTCAACTTCGTTAGGACGCTTAACTTGCTGGGGTCAAAGCATTTATGCCTACGGCAATTGGGGTTCAGGTTGCGGCGACCAGGCCGACGGCGGCGTGCAGTCGGATCCAATTGGTAATTCGGCGGAATTCACTGTGAGTATCGGGCGTGTACTGAAGATTGCAATGGGAATCAATCACAGCTGTGGGGTTTGGCAAAAATTGAGTTCAACCGGTTTACTTACCAATGCACTAGATTGCTGGGGAGAAAACGGTGTTGGAGCCCTGGCTCAACCACTTTCAACGCCCACGCCTAATATTGTTCCCATGACTGTTTCGGAAGTTAAGGAGCCGAAGGATGTTGCCACCGGCGACGGATTCAGTTGTGCCATTGATAAAGACGGTATTATCTGGTGTTGGGGAATAAATACGTTCGGTCAATTGGCCTCAGGAGACATCTTAAACAGTTCTGTTCCGGCCAAAATAAAGAACCAGTAAGTGCAAAAAAAAAGATAACTGGTCCCTTTAATTGCAGATAGTTTAGAAAGTCAGTTTTTTTAAACTAGCGCCTCTTGCTAAAATTTCTTAAAATGTATTTTGTCTTTCGTTACTGACTTCTGATTTGCGTACGCAAATCAGAAGTACCATCCGAAAATCGGACTATTTGTAAAAGAAATTCTTTTGAGGATGGAGCACAAATTACCTATTTCAAGAGCTGCGCCGTATTCGTTGGAAATACGCCTGTGATTCGGGATATTTAGAAGGATCAGTAAACAATTAAAGGGACCAGTTTAAAAAAAAAGAGTCGTTCTTCAACGACTCTTTTTTAGTTTTTAATCAGGAAGACTAAAGGAGTTAAATTTACTATTTTACTTTGCTCAAATGTTGGTCAATGATTTGTTTGAACTCTGAAAACGGATAAGCTCCACGCAATGAAACGCCGTTGATGATGAATCCCGGAGTTCCGCTCATATTAAATTTTTTCGCTTCTTCCATATCGGCAGCAATTCTTTTTGCAATGCTTTCATCGTTTAAGTCAGTAGCCAATTTCTTCATATCAACACCCAATTTTTTTGCGGTTTCAGATAAAAGTTTTTCGCCTTTATCTTTCATTTGCGCTTGGTTTTCAAATAAAGAGTCATGAAATTTTTCTGCTTTTTCAGGGCTTTGTTTAGCAATAGCTTCAAAGTATTTTGCCGCAGGCATAGCCAAAGGATGGAAGTCTAAAGGTAAGTGCTTGAATACGATTTTAACTTTATCGCCGTATTCTTTTTCAACTTGCTTTACTGTTTGGTATCCGCGAGAGCAGTACGGGCATTGAAAATCAGAGTATTCAAATATAGTTACAGGGGCGTCTTTCTTACCGAAAACAACGCGGCCTTCCTGAAGTTCAGGCTTGAGAGGATTTTTAAATTCTTCGTCGCGTGATTTTTTTTCATCACCTTGGGCTTTTTCACCGGCAACGCGTTGGGCATCCTGAGCTGCTTTATTTACAACTTCAATAAATTTTGCAGGATCTTTTTCGATTGCAGCAAAAACAATTGTTGGATCTTTTTCGATCGCTTCTTTCAATTGTTTAGCCGTCGGTGCGCAAGCAGCTAAAGTCACAATTGCTAAAGCCGCCGTCAGTGTTGTTAATATTTGTGTCGTTTTCAAAATTCCTCCGTGTGCAAAGTTGGTGATCGTCTTTGATCGTTATATTTAGCTCAAACAGTCTGTCACAGTCTGACTCAAACGAAATATGTTTTTTTAATTACGACGAAGCCCGTCTGAAGTCGAGATTGTCGTAGCAAACCCTCAACGATTTA